>CAZUVA010000028.1:0-10501 GCA_964622755.1 uncultured Zetaproteobacteria bacterium | reverse complement strand
CCGAATACATTCAGGAGCTGGCTACCCACCATGTCGGAGGTTACTTGAAGATAGCTCCTGAACATACTGAAAATAAACCACTTTCAAAAATGATGAAGCCGGGAATAGAAAGCTTTGAACGGTTCAGAAAAATGTTTGAAGAGGCTTCGAAAAAGGCCGGCAAAAAACAGTATCTGATCCCCTATTTCATCGCTGCTCATCCCGGTACCACAGATGAAGATATGCTTAATCTGGCGCTATGGCTGAAAACCAATCACTTCAAACCGGATCAGGTACAGGCATTCCTGCCCTCGCCCATGGCTACGGCATCAGCCATGTATTATTCAGGTAAAAATCCGTTACGAAAAATCAGAAAAACCAGTGAGGCTGTGTTCACGCCAAAAAGAAAAAAACAGCGCGATCTGCACAAGGCATTGCTGCGATATCATGATCCGATGAACTGGGAGTTGATAAGGGATGCACTAAAAAAAATGGGCCGCGCCGATCTGATCGGCAACGGCCCTGAATGTCTTGTTCCCCCATCAGGGAGAAGTGTTCGAATGAATCATAAACAGCAACGGCATCAGCCATTACGGAAAAACAGGCGCAAAAGGCGCCAATAATTATTTATGGGAAAATAGCGGGCGCGGAAAAGAATGTATTACCGTACGGGTAACTTTGCTCTCGCTCTTCTTTTCTGCATTCGTTTTTTTATTTTTTACATGTTTTTCAAACATCGCTGGCTCCTGTGATCAAGTGATCTGCTGTATCAACAAGGCGAATACTACGGGTCTGAAACAACCAGGAAGTGATCTATCTCACATTACATAAAAAATGTAGGGCCATTTCCTGCATACCACGGAGATAATTTTTTCATCACTTGCAAAAATCGTGTACCTCCCAGCCAGTATCCAAGCCAGCGCCGAACATGAGAACAGGATAATTGCGCAAATTTTTTCGGATCAACTGAGGCGAACTGTCGCACAAAAGGAAACAATGCCACATCAGCAAGGCTTGCGCGTGCACCAAAAAGAAAACCATCATGGCTTAGCCTTGCATCAAGTCCGGCAAGGAATTCACAGGCCTGGTCAAAATGATACTGCGCACTGATCGACGCATCGAAACGCTGAGGATACTTATAACGATCCAGATGAAATTTGAATTCGGTATCGTTCAGTTGAATCAATTCAAACATGTCGTCCTGAGAACCGTTCTCCGGAAACATCCACCCTTCCGGATCATGCTCAGCCAATACCCAGCACATGATCTCAAGACTTTCATCAATAATCCGACCATCAGGCAGTAGCAACACCGGCACAGTTCCCTTCGGCGAGATGTCCAGCATGGTTTGCGGTTTATCTTTCAATACAACTTCACGTATTTCACACTGAATGCCGGCAGCATGCAGAGCCATTCGCGCCCGCATGGCATAGGGGCAACGGCGGAAGCTATACAGAATCGGATAGGGATTCAGTTAAGCACCCCGGGGACAGCCAGCGTAAAAGCTGGAATCGGCGTATCAAAATAACGACCATCCTCACCCATCATCATATAACTGCCCTGCATGCAGCCGACACGTGTTTCCAATACACAGAAGCTATTATAATAGTGCTCATCGCCGGGAGCCAGAACCGGCTGTTCGCCCACTACTCCATCGCCACGCACCTCTTCGGTTTTTCCATTGGCATCAGTAATCACCCAGTGACGGCTAATCAGTTGTGCCGCCCGCTTACCCCTGTTTTGAATACTAATGTAATAGATGAACACAAAACGATTCTGTTCCGGTTCGGAATGTTCGGGTGAATATTCCGGATTTACTTCAACAATAATTGGACAATCCACATTCATTTCTCTGCTCCACTACTCAGCCATGGCCTGTTCACATTAATCTGTCGCTTCCGCAAATGGCCGCCAAAATCGTTGCATGGCCTCATTCGGCGTAAACTCTGGCAAAGTCTCGAACCATTGCCGAATAAATTCACCATCCTCTGCCATATTCAGTAGCCGGAAGCCGGCATCACCATGCTGGCGAGTGCCGACAGCATCGCCGCCACCGCGTAGCGCCAAATCAGCTTCGGCCAGTTCCAGGCCATTATGCGTATGAACCATCCGCTTCAACCGCTCCATAGCCGTTTCGGATATCTGATCACCGGCAATCAGCATGCAATAACTCTGTTCATGCGAGCGCCCTACCCGCCCCCTGAGCTGATGCAGTTGGGCTAACCCGTAAGATTCAGCCTGTTCAATGATAATCAGATGTGCTTCGGGCACATTAACACCCACCTCAACGACTGTGGTAGAGACAATAATTCTGCACGGGCCAGATGCAAATGCCTCCAGCGCCACCTGCTTGTCTTTCGATTTCATGCGCCCGTGCAAGCCCAGTACATTGGCACCGGGAAAATAACCCTTTAACAAATCCACCCGTTGATCAACCGAAATGCCATCCTCATCCTCGTCAATACGCGGTACAATCCAGTAAATACGCCCCCCCGCATCCAGTATGCGCTGCATCCCGTCAGCTAACGGCTTCATTTTATGTGCGGCGATCACGCGCGTTTCCACCGGTTTTCTGCCCGGTGGCATACCACGCATAATCGATAAATCCATATCACCATAGAGCGATAAAGCCAGCGTACGTGGAATCGGCGTAGCTGTCATACCAAGCAGGTGAATGGCGTTCTGGTCATCGTGCTGTTTATCAGCCAGCGCCCAGCGCTGACGTACGCCGAAACGGTGCTGCTCATCCACCAGCGCCAAAACCAGATGATTAAATACTATGTCATCCGTCAACAAGGCGTGCGTGCCGACGATCAGCTTGAGCGTGTTTCCGCGCAATCCTGCAATGATTTCGCGCCGCCCTTTTGCTTTCGTGCTACCGGTCAACAGCGCAATTTCAAACCCGGATGATGCAAATAGTTCGCGCAATGTATCGGCATGCTGGTTGGCCAGCACTTCGGTCGGCGCAAGCAGCGCCGCCTGATAACCGCAACCGACTGCCCTAGCCATGGCCAGTGCAGCAATCCAGGTTTTACCTGCACCCACATCACCCTGCAGTAGCCGGTGCATACGCCTGCCGGACTGTAGATCGGCGGAAATATCATGCCAAACCTCTTGTTGTGCTTCGGTCAGGGGAAAAGGGAAACTGTTCAATAACCGGTCACTGTTTTGCTCTGCATGTAACGATAACGCCGGACAATCGGCCTGCTTTTTCTTTTCGCGCATCAGATAAAGATAGACGATCACCTCTTCGCTCTTCAGACGCAGGGTTGCGTTCTCCAGCAAACCATCATTCAGTTTATCCGGCGCATGCAATTGCTTAAGTGCCCGACACAATGGAGGTAAATGGGGCATATTTACCAGCACATCATCAAGAGGGCTACCGCCACAGGCAGGCAACATGGCCAACACATGCTGTATCATTGTACTGATACGTTTGCCAGCAAGCCCTGCCAGTGATGCATAAACCGGTTGGAACCCGGGCTGAAATGCCTCGACTACACACCAATCAGGATGACTCATCTGCCAATTGCCTTTCCAGCGTTCGGCAATGCCACGCACGGAAATCTCACGGCCCTCGGATAATCGGGCATCGGTCATCATGTATCCGGAATGAAAAAAGTTGAGTGAAATTTGGCCCGAATCATCGACAAGTGTTAAAATAACCTGTCGGCTACGCCCGAATCCACGCGCGCGTCTGGCTAAAATACGCCCGCAAATGCGCGCATTCACCCCTTCCGCCAGTCGACCAATAGACTGGACATGGCGGTCATCGAGATAATCCTTCGGCAGATGCAATAACAGATCCCCGAGACAACTCACACCGCGAACCACAAGCCGTTTTTCCAGCGTAACACCGATGCCGGGAATGACGGTCAGCGGCCGGACAAACAAATCGTACATGGGCTGATATTGACCGATGCTCAACCAATGCTCAACCAACGGCTCAACCGGTGAATTGCGGTCAACATGAAAATCTGGAAACTTGTTTGTTTAGGAATCAGGCCATCTCGGTTTTGAATGACAGGTTTGCTATTGATGACCGGGTCGAAATTCAACCGGGAGGTACACACACGTTGTCGGTTCGCTACAGCATTGAGCCCACCGGAACATGAGCCGTCTTGAAACGCCCCGGTAAATTACAACTTTTGCTTGTATGCAAACAAACATTCACCTAAAGTGCGCCGCGTTTTACGGAGGTATAGTCATGGCTAAGCGTTGTGAAGTATGTGGAAAAGGTCCGATGGCAGGCAATAATGTCAGTCACGCGCATAATACGACCCGTCGTCGTTTTCTGCCCAACCTGCAGCAGGTTCGTGCTGTCGTTGATGGCCAGACGCGTAAAGTGAAGGTATGCTCAAGCTGCCTGCGTTCCGGAAAAGTCCAGAAAGCTGCCTGATCAGGTACTGTTTTCATCAGATATGGAGGGCGTCTGGAAACAGACGCCCTTTTCATTTGCCTGCTGTATTTGGTATTTGGAACAGCAGCGCTTCAGCCAATTGTAATATAAACAGGTTCCAGCTCAATCAATCCGGGCAATCAGATCCATTTCAACCTTAGCCGCCAAAGGCAATGCAGCAACTGCAACGGTTGCACGAGCAGGACGATGTTCCCCCAGCCAGTTTGCATAAATTTTGTTCACCAATGGAAAATCATTCATATCAGTCAAAAATATATTTACTTTCACAATATCAGTGACCGAAGCCCCCGCTTCATTTAACACGGCGGTTAGATTCTCTGTGATCTGACACGTTTGCGATTCCACATCATCGGCAACCAGTTTCCCTTCCGCAGGCAACAGACCGATCTGGCCGGAAGCATATAATACTCCGTCTGAAACAATCGCCTGACTGTACGGGCCAACGGCCTTGGGGGCATTGTCCGAATGTATGACTATCATAGAATTCATGTTTTTGTTTCCTTGTTCTTATCTGATTTGGATGAAGCATGCTTGCGACTAAAAAAATCACGTAGCGTTTCCGCCAGCGCTCGCGATTCCGGCTTGCCACTCAAACCAACCTGATTGCGGCGCACGACACGCACCACGCCATCAATGGCCTTGACCGAACGCAATATCTGTGCCAGATGCACACGGTCCTCGACTTCAACCAGAAACAGTAATTCGGTCATGACACCGCCACGCTGCTTCAATTTTACGTCTTCAATACTGGAACTCGCATCGGCAATGCATTGGGTAACACGGGCCAACATACCACGCTTGTTGAGGGAACGAACCTCAATGCCGGTTCTGAATAATTGGCCTGCTTGTGCCTCCCATTCTACCTCAAGAAAATCCCTGCTTTCCTGCTCAGAAATGCTGGAGCACTTTCTATGGTGCAAAATAATACCCTCACCGGAACTGAACTGGCCCAGCACAGGATCGCCGGGAATGGGATGGCAGCATTCAGCAGCGTGCATCAGCGTCCGCTTCATGCCCATCAGTTTTAGCGGTAAAATACTGTCATGTTCAACCACTTCCAGCAGTCTGTGTACACCGATTTCACCACGTCCCATACGAATCTTCAGTTCATTCAGATCAGCACACTGTAATTGCTCCAGCACAATCTTGCTTACATCTTCTTTACCCAATGACTCACGCAGAATATTTTCACCCATGCGGATGCCTGCTTCGCGCTCCTGCCGCTTGAACCATTGGCGAATAGCCTGTTTGGCTCGCGGGGTTCTGACAAATTTAGTCCATTTCCGACCAGGCGACTGGTCGGGGCTGGTCATCACTTCAATTTGATCACCATTTCTCAGCCGAGTGGAAAAATCTGCGATTTCGCCATTAATCCGAACACCGACACAATGATGTCCGACTTCGGTATGTACTGCATAGGCAAAGTCCAATGGCCGGGCGCCTCGGGGCAAAGGGAAGATATCCCCGTCGCGACTGAATACGTATACTTCCTGTACAAACAGATCGAGACGTACGTTTTCAAGAAATTCTCCCGGGCTATCTGTGTCCTGCAACAGTTCAGTCAGTTGTTTTAGCCACTTAAAGGTATCCTGATTGCCATCAGCGCCACCCTCCTTGTAAGCCCAGTGTGCCGCCACCCCGTCCTCAGCATAAAAATGCATATCTTCAGTACGAATTTGCACTTCAATACGAAAATTTTCCGGGCCAATCACAGATGTATGCAGGGACTGGTAGCCATTCGGTTTCGGTAATGCAATATAATCCTTGAAACGACCCGGTACAGGCCTGTACAGACTGTGTACCACTCCCAGCGCCTGATAACAGGTCGTCAGATCATGAACAATGATGCGAAATGCGACCAAATCAAAAATCTCATCAAAATCAATATGTTTGCGCTTCATCTTCTCATGGATACTGTACAGGTGTTTCATGCGCCCCTGCACCTTCGCAGTCACGCCATGGCGTTGTAGTGCTTGCTGAATAACATCTTCCAGACGCTCACGGGTCTGATTCAATCCTTCCAGCCGATCCTGTATTTCCCCCAGCAAGCTTGTATAAGCATCGGTTTCCAGATAGGAAAACACGAGATCTTCCATCTCCTGTTTAATCCAGTGAATACCAAGTCGGTGAGCCAGAGGCGCATAAATCTCCAGCGTTTCTTCACCAATCAAGCGGCGCTTTTCTTCCCTCATAAAGCCCAGCGTACGCATATTATGAAGACGATCGGCCAGCTTGACGATCAGAACACGAATATCCTGAGCCGTGGCCAGAATCATTTTACGGAAGTTTTCGGCCTGTTTATGTTCTTTTGAATGAAAGTGAATCTGGCCAATTTTTGTCATGCCATCGACAAGACGGGCGATGTCTGAACCGAAATGATGTTCGATATCTTTCAGTGTTACACTGGTATCTTCCACAGTGTCATGTAGCAAACCGGTGATTACAGTTGATTCATCCATACCAAGGCTGGCCAGAATATCGGCTACCGCCAGCGGATGAGTAATAAAGGGCTCACCGGAAACACGCATCTGCCCTGCATGTGCATGCGCGGCAAACACATAGGCACGGTTAATCAGATCAATGTCCGCTTTTGGCGAGTAAGAAGCTACACGTTCGGTAATTTCAAAGATGCGACTCACAATTCAGTTCAAATGATCATGAAATTAACGGAGCCGCCGCACAGGATCAGATGACCTCTTCATCCTCTGCTTCAGCAAATGCGGCTAACCGACGCTTTTCCTGATCATCCTGAGCAAACAACACGTCCCAGGTTACAAAACCGTCGCCAATTTCCCGCAAGGCAAGCACTGAAGGTTTATCCTCATCAGAGGCCACCATGGCGGGCATGCCACGTAACAACTGACGGGCGCGGCGGGTTGCCAACAACACCATTTCAAAGCGATTGGGATAATAGCGGATACAATCTTCAACAGTTACGCGAGCCATGCGGCTTACCTCCAGATAAATAGTGCCATAAACACTAGGAATGGAATTTTAAATTGCAAACATTGTGAGCCACTTGCAAAAAACATACACAGCGATTCATGAATAGTCCGGACTAGAAACTATGATTTTTCTGTGCCTGCTGTGGTAAAAATATCCACCAAGGTTTTCAATGTTTCATCAAAATCATCGTTGATAACCTGATAGTGCGCTTCACCGGCATGGGACATTTCTTCTTGTGCAACTGCCATGCGACAATGAATCACATCAACCTCATCCTGACCGCGCAAAATCAGGCGACAGCGCAATTCATCCAGTGATGGCGGCAGTATAAATACACGAATAGCCGATGGAACCTTTTGAGCCACCTGCCGAGCGCCCTGCCAGTCGATCTCCAGCAACACATCGGCATCGGCATCCAGCATAGCTTCCACATCTTTTTGTCGTGTACCATACAGATTACCGTGCACACAGGCCCACTCCAGAAACAGACCCTCATCACGCTGCGGTTCGAAATCATCCGTACAAAGAAAATGGTATTCGCGCCCATCGATTTCTCCGGGACGCGGCTCCCTCGTCGTACAAGATGTGCACAGCTTCAAATCAGGACATTGTTGAAGTAAAGAGCTGCACAAGGCGGATTTTCCGACACCGGATGGACCTGACACAATAAATAAACGGCCACTCATGCGCTCTGTCCCGTCAGTTTTTTATATTTTTGTTGTAATGTTTCTTTCGACTCAATCCGCTCAGGATTTACCGGGATACAGTCCACCGGACAAACCATCTGACACTGGGGCTCATCAAAGTGACCCACACATTCGGTGCAGCGGTCCGCATCAATTTCAAAGATTTCCTCACCCTCGAAAATAGCCATATTCGGGCATTCCGGCTCACAAACAGCACAATTGATGCAATCATCCGTAATCATCAATGCCATCATAAGCCTCTGACAAACTTCACCACCAGCCAGCCCAGCACAACCGATGTCAGGCCTGCCATGCGAATCACGCCCGGCGATAATTCCGGTAATCGCCTGATCATATCAATCATCTGCTGTGGAAAAAGCGCATACATCGCGCCTTCCAGCACCATCACCAATCCAAGTGCCACCAGCAGATCATCCATGACGAAGCCTTTTTATCGTCACAACAACACATTTACTTCCTGGATTGTTCGAAGAAGTTAAAGAATTCGGAGTTCGGAGAAATCACCAGTTTGGTGTCAGCATTGATCGACTTGCGATATGCTTCCAGTGAGCGTGTAAAGGCATAGAACTTGGGATCCTTATTATAAGCTTTAGCATAAATTGCCGTCGTCTTGGCATCGGCCTTACCGCGAATAATCTCGGATGTCTTATAGGCCTCGGCCAACAGGGTCTTCTGTGTTTTTTCAGCAGTAGCACGAATTTCCTTGGCCGCTTCCTCACCCTCGGAGCGATATTCCTTGGCAATACGATTACGTTCGGCTTTCATGCGCTGAAATACTGCCTCCGAGTTTTCCAGTGGCAGATCAGCGCGCTTGATACGCACATCGATCACTGAAATACCATAATCTTTTACGCCCACATCAGAGCGATCCCGAATGGCTTTCATCAGCGCGATACGCAGTGTCGCCTTTTCGCCGCCGGAAACAATTTCATGCAAGGTATGCTGACCCAGCACCTCGCGCACTTTACCACGCACCACATCGTCCATACGGGCAACCACGCCAGTCTGGGTACGCGCCACCTGATACACTTTCAGCGGATCAGTAATGCGCCAGCGCGTATAATTATCCACCATAATGGACTTTTTATCCTTGGTGATCACTTCATTGGGCGCTGCATCACTTTCGAGCAAACGCTGATCAAAGGTAGTCACACTCTGCCATGGTAGTTTGAAATGCAGGCCGGCATCTTTCACCACGGCTTTCGGATTACCGAACTGCAATACCAACGCCTGTTCACGCTGATCGACTACAAAGGCGCTCATACTCACCACAGCAGCCACGGCAACCAGAACGATTGCGATCATTATCTGTTTCGGGTTCATTTCTGCACCTCCACCTTGTTAGTCATCTTATCTAGCGGCAAATACGGCAACACATGACCGGCCACAGAACTATCGACAATAATCTTGTCAGCACGGCCCAATACATCCTGCATCGTATCCATATACAAACGTTTACGCGTGACTTCAGGGGCCAGTTTATAAGCCGCCAGTACGCTTTCAAAACGATCTGCTTCACCCTTGGAACGTTCTACGACCTGCTTGGCATAGGCCTCGGCATCCAGCACCATCTTCTTGGCCTCACCGCGTGCATTCGGGATAATATCATTGGCATAGGCTTGCGCTTCATTTTTGGCGCGTTCCTTATCTTCACGAGCCGAAGCCACATCCTTGAATTCCTTGATCACACGCTCGGGCGGCTGCACATCCTGCAATTTCACCGTGCTGATCGAGATGCCCGCCTTGTAACTGTCCAAAATAGACTGAATCAAATCCTGCGTTTCCACTTCCACTTCGGCCTTTTTGGTGGTCAACACGTCATCAATCATGGTTCGGCCAATCACTTCGCGAATCGCAGACTCGGCCGCATCACGTACGGTTTTGGTCGATCTGTCGATATTGAACAGGATATTTTCCACGCTCTTGATCTTGTATTGTACGATAAATGAAATATCAACGATGTTTTCGTCTTTGGTCAGCATCAGCGATTCATTGGTGCGTTTGCGAATAATGCCGTCGCTGAAATGACGAAACCCGATTTCCAGACGTTGTACGCGCGTCACCGGCAGTTTCTCCACTGTATCCACCGGATAGGGAACAGCCCAGTTCAGGCCCGGTCCTTTGGTCGCCACATGTTTGCCAAAGCGCAGCACCACGGCTTCTTCATCCGCAGCCACCATATAAAAACCGGACAAGCCCCAAAATAGTACAACTGCAGCCATAATACCGACAATCATGTTTTTGTTTATTTCCGGCCCCTTGCCCGAGCCACCCTTTCCACCACCGCCGAACATGCCGCTAAAACGTTCCTGCAAACGGCGAATTACTTCATCCAGGTCAGGTGGCGTCTGATTACCTCCGCCACGGTTACCCCACGGGTTTTGATTCTGATTCTGATCATTCTGGTTGCTCCAGGGCATACCTGACCTCCATAAAAAAGACAGCGGCG
>CAZUVA010000027.1:2725-10613 GCA_964622755.1 uncultured Zetaproteobacteria bacterium | reverse complement strand
GGTGATGAATTGCTGGGGGGCGGAATCGTAAGTAAGGTATGTTCACACTGATTTAATCAGCACTGCCTTAACGGTTTTTCTCCAGCCATGTATCAATCAATTTACGCATTTCCGCCAGTCTCTTTTTATTCGGAGCTTCAAAGCGCATGACCAGCGCCGGCTGTGTATTGGATGCACGCAGCAATCCCCAGCCATCTTCAAAATTGATGCGCATGCCGTCAATATCAATAATGTCATAACCCAGTTCTCGGAAATGCTCGATGGCTTCGTCTACCAAATCAAATTTCCTCGCATCACTGCATTCAATGCGTAATTCGGGGGTGGCTTCGGAATGGGGGAGATCTTTCAGCAATTCGGAAAAGGTGGCGCCTGTATCGGTCAGCATCTGCATAACGCGCGCGCCGGCATAGGCAGCATCGTCAAAACCGAAGAAGCGGTCGGCAAAAAACATGTGGCCGCTCATTTCACCGGCCAGCAGGGCGCCGGTTTCCTTCATCTTCGCTTTGATGGGCGAGTGACCGGTACGCCACATGATCGGTTTACCACCGGCCTGCCTGATACCGTCATACATATGCTGGGAACATTTCACTTCGGAAATAATCGTGGCTCCCTGGTGAGTTTTCAGTAGATGGCGGGCAAGCAGCAAAAGCAGCATATCGGCCCAGACAATATTTCCATTTTCATCGACAATACCGATGCGGTCGCCATCGCCATCAAAGGCGATACCCAGATCGGCACCATGTTTTCTCACGGTGTCGGCCAGATCAGCCATGTTTTCCGCAATGGTCGGGTCGGGGTGATGGTTGGGGAAGCTACCGTCCGGTTCGCAGTACAGCTCGATCACTTCACAACCGATACGTCGATAAAGAGGAGCGGCAATAATACCGGATGGGCCATTGCCTGCATCGATAACCACTTTAAGTGGGTGAGAAAGCCGGCAATCGGCGGTAATAAAGCGGGTGTAATCATCTACAACACTTTGTTCGGTAACCGAGCCCGGCGTGCTGGCATCGGGAAATTCCTGTTGCATCAGTGATTTCAGTGTCTGGATTTCTTCACCATACAGACTCGATTTACCCAGCATCATTTTGAAGCCATTATATTCACCGGGGTTGTGACTTGCCGTTACCATGATACAGCCAGCGATATCGAGCCGGTAAACGGCATAGTAGGCCAGCGGAGTCGGGGTGATGCCGATATCAATCACATGGCGACCGGCATCGGTCAGGCCTTGCATTACAGCGCTCTGCAGGCTTGGCCCGGAAAGCCGTACATCACGTCCGACAGCAATGATGCGTTGATCATCCGGAGGAAGCATGGCGGCATACGCTTTGCCCAGCCGGTAGGCCAGATTTTCGGTAATGTCTGTGCCGGCAATGCCGCGAATATCGTATTCGCGAAAGGCATGATGTGGAAACTGCTTCAAGGTATGATCCTATTCAATCAAGTTCAAAATCTTGCACCGCAGAGTACGCAGAGTACGCAGAGTGATGCAGAGTAAGGTATAAAAAAATCACAAAAGCATTGCGGATTTTTTGAAAGACTAACAAGTCGGACAATTCATGTGTATTTGCATGCTCTTCTAATTTGATTTTACTCTGCGTACTCTGCGGTGAATGCTTTAGATTTTGCTTATAATCTGGCAACTATAAATCCTGCGCTTGCGATACGAAAGCGTCTGCTTATGCTGCCCTTCCATGTCAGCTCATTCATCAACCTCCCAACTCAATGAAGAACAGTATCGGGCCGTCTTTCATCGTGGCGGCCCACTGTTGGTGCTGGCCGGCGCCGGCTCGGGAAAAACCCGGGTGATTACCGAACGTATAGCTGCACTGGTGGAGCGTGATGTGCCGGAAGATGCCATTACGGCCGTGACCTTTACCAACAAGGCAGCGCGTGAAATGCGGGCACGTTTGCAGGAGAGGCTCGGCGACAAATCCAACCGTTTGAGAATCTGTACATTCCATTCGCTCGGTCTGTCCATTGTACGCGAGCATGCAAAGCTGGCCGGTCGACGCGCTAATGTGTCGATCTTTGCCGGCGCTGAACAAAAATCAGCTATGAAATCCGTGTTGTCGGATATGAAACTGCCTGCCGATGCCGATCAGGTGGATCGCACGCTGTCGCGTATTTCCCTGTTGAAAAACGGCCTGATTGAGCAGCATGAAAATCAGCTGTCGAATATCCGCGAGCATTATGATGAATTGCTACAACGCATGAATGCTGTCGATTTCGATGACCTGATGGTATTGCCGATTCGTTTGCTGGAGGAACATGCCGATGTGCGTGCACTGTGGCAGATGCGGGCACGCCATTTTCTGGTTGACGAATATCAGGATTCATCGCGCATTCAGTATGCCTGGGTACGCCTGCTGGTACCCGATGATGGTAATCTGACTGTGGTGGGCGATGATGATCAGTCGATCTACGGCTGGCGTGGAGCGGAGGTGAAAAACCTGTTCCAGTTGCAGCGTGATTATCCGAAACTGACCGTGATTCGGCTGGAGGAGAATTACCGTTCGACCGGCTTAATTCTGGCTGCTTCCAATTCATTGATCGCCAAGAATTCGGAGCGCCTGGGGAAAACACTGCGTTCCAATCTGGGACAGGGAAAACCGGTTAAAGTTTGGGAATCACCCAATCCGGAAGAGGAGGCGCGGCGTGTGGCCGGAGACGTCAAGGCGCGGCGTGCTACCTCCGAAGCCGGCTGGGATGATTTCTGCGTGCTCTATCGCGCATCCTATCAGGCGCGAGCGGTGGAAATCGCCATGCGCGAGGCACAGATTCCCTATCATATTAGCGGGGGGCTGTCTTTTTTTGATCGGGCCGAAATACAGGATGTGCTGGCTTATCTGCGACTGATTGCCAACGGTGATGATGATCTGGCTTTTATGCGCGCCATTGCCCGTCCGCGCCGTGGTATCGGGGCCAAAGCGCTGGGTGATCTGGGTGATTTCGCTATGGCCAACGGTTGTTCTTTGCTCGGTGCTTGTACGCATGAGGATTTATCCCACATGCGCGCCGAAAAATTACGTGAATTTGGCGATATGATGGTAGCGCTGGAATTCCAGTTCAGGCACGGGGACGCGGATGAGGCTTTCGATGCAGTGCTCGATATGACATTGCTGGAAGCGGCCATTCGGGCTGAAGCCGATAGTGAAGAAGTCGCCGAGCGGCGTATGGGTAACCTGATGGAGTTACGGCGCTGGTGGATCATGCACACGGAAAGCGGCGGTGATTTACCCGATTTTCTGCAACATATTTTCCTGCTGGCCGATAAGGCCGATGATGATCCGTCCGGTCAGGTGCGTTTGATGACGGTGCATGCGGCCAAGGGGTTAGAGTTCGATCATGTTTATGTGATTGGTATGGAAGACGGTATTTTTCCGCATTCCAGCGCGCTGGAGGAAAACCGCATGGAAGAAGAGCGGCGGCTGATGTACGTGGCCATGACCCGAGCCCGCTTTCACCTCACCCTCAGTTATGCCCGTGTGCGCAGTCGCTTTGGACAGAAAGAGAAAACAGCGCCATCACCATTTCTGAAAGAGCCGGATCAGTCAGTGATGCGTTGGGTGGACAAGGAAATCGACAGTGCAGAAGCCAGAGAGGAAGCCGAAGATCATATGGCTGCCATGCGTAAGGCTCTGGGGCTGGTTTAGAGTTCCGGAACATTATATTAGAACCGGCGACAGAAATTATTCAGCTTTTTGGCATACCCAGTAGTATGGATATTTCAGTTCGATTGTGCAGGATATCTTCCAGAGTATACGATGCCAGCACATCCATAAAAGCCTTCTGCGCCTTGTAGAGAGCATGTCTCAACGCACATGCCGGTAAAATCGGGCAGGTGTTTGTTTCAACATCAAAGCATTCCAGCAGGGTTGAATTGGGCTCTGTGTAGTCCACCACGTTTCCGATGTTAATTTGATCGGGAGGCATGGCCAGTTCCATGCCTCCCGATTTGCCCCGGATCGTTTTCACCCAGTCGGTAGATGACAGATTGTGTACGACTTTTACCAGATGATTCCGGTTGATTTTGAATGCCTCTGAAATTTCGGTGATGGTGCAGCGGCGTCCCGGGTTGATGCCTAGAAAAATTAGCACCCGGAGAGAATAGTCAGTATATTGCGTTAGTTGCATGGCATGGATATTGAAAATAAATGATGTCGTTGTCTACCCGAAGATCATAGGGTTATTTTTTCCTGTGTTGCTGCAGGCAGGCGGGGCAGATGCAGGCGCGATTTTTTGCCCGGGCCGGGACCCGCTTGCGCAGTGACGATGGAACCTCTGAACTCATGCACCAGCACTGTTCGGGGAACTTTCCGGTATTTCCAGCCATAGCGCAGCCATTGGGTTTCCCGCATAACGGGCAGATGTTCGTATCAACATCGATATCTGCGATCATTGATGCAACGACAGGAAGATTTTTTCGGCCAGTTTTTCTGAAATACCGCTGGCCTGAGCCAGTTGTTTTCGACCGGCTTTTTTCACCCCGCCGATGCCGCCGAAGTGTTTTAGCAAAGCGGCGCGTTTGGCAGGGCCGATGCCGGGAATACTATCCAGAGCCGAAGTGAACATGCTCTTTTTTTTGCGTTTACGCATATAGGCACCGGCAAAACGGTGTGCCTCATCGCGTACGCGGGCAATCAATAGCAGAGCAGGGGAATGTTTGCCGGGTTGTCGTGGTTGGCCGATTTCTTCGTTTCCCTTTTCCGGCCAGCCCGGCCACAGTGTTTCTTCACCGAGTCTGCGCGTATCGCCTTTGGCTACACCGGCCAGTTTCAGTTCATGCAGGCCGGCATCGTGCGCACATTGCAATGCTACGTTCAATTGCCCCCGGCCACCGTCAATCAGCATCAGATCAGGGCAGGGGATTGTGTCTTCCCGAATGGCGCGGAAGAAACGCTCCAGAACAGCTTGCATGGCGCCGTAATCATCTCCCTCAATTACGTTGCTGCCGACACCATCAAGCTTATAACGGCGGTAATACTCTTTTTCCGGCCCCTGCCAGCCTGCATAGGTAATGGCGGCGACCATTTGCTTGCCTCCAAGATGTGCATTGTCGACAGCGGCAATGCGTTCAGGGATGTCATCCAGAGCAAATAATTCGGCCAGCGCAGCGAAGGCAGGCTGCTGATTATTCTGTTTCCGGCTGGCAACCATCTGTTTGCCGGAGTGAATCACCTGTTGCAACCATTGCAGGCGGGAACCACGTTTGGGGCAGTGGATTCCGGCCCTTGTGCTGGGATGAATCAGCCTGATGAGGCGGCCTAATTCCTGCGCATCCACTGCTGAAGCGGCAAGTACAATATGGGCAGGTGGAGATTCCTTGCTGTAACGCTCGGTAAACAGCGATTGCAGGATTTCGATATCATCGGCATCGCCGGCCTGATTGATGCGTATATTATGGCAACCCAGATCGCGACCGGCCCTGCGCACACCGATACTGGCCAGCACACCACCGTTGTGGCGAATCAGTGCAATGGCATCGGCATGATCCGGCAGTTCCTTGTTTTCGGATCCGGCAAGTACGCTGCGCAGTGCACGGATACGGTCACGCAATTCGGCAGCCTGTTCAAAGTGCATGCAATCAGCGGCCAGTTGCATTCCCTGTTCCCAGCCTTTGAGCAGTTGCATGTTTTTCCCCTTGAGAAAAACGCGCACCTCATCGACCTGCCGGGCATATTCATCCTGCGATACGATATGGCAGCAGGGAGCGGAACAACGGCCAATCTGGTATTGCATGCAGGGACGGGACCGATTGTTGAATACGCCGTCCTCGCAGTCCCTGATCCGGAAGATCGACTGCATTACGTGCAGGGTGGCATGCACTGCGCCGGCATTGGGGAACGGGCCGAAGTATTCTCCTGCCAATGAACGGTTACCGCGATAGAGCCGCAGTTTTGGGTACGCTTCGTCGGTGAGCAGAATATACGGATAGGATTTCGAATCCTTCATCAGCACGTTGTAACGCGGTTTAAGCTGTTTGATCAGATTGTGTTCAAGCAACAGCGCTTCGGCCTCCGAGGCGGTCACCGAAAAAGCGATATCCCTGATTTGTTGCACCATAGCCAGAGTGCGCGGCGATTCGGGGCAGCGCTGGAAATAACTGGAAACCCGCTTTCTCAAGTTCCGTGCTTTGCCGACATACAGTACTTTTCGCTTACTATCGAGCATGCGGTACACACCGGGCTCGCGCGGCAGTGAGTTCAGCGCAACAGGCGCATCAATCCACATCGGATTTTTGTGGGCGATTTAATCCGGTGCCTGAACAGATGGCTGTCGGGCAATCATTAGCAAGGGGACAGTGGCTGCACAGCGGTTTGGTTTTACAAAAGCGTTTGGCATGTTCAACAATCAGGGCGTGGAACTCCTGAAACAGCGGCAGGCTTTCAGGCAAGCGTTGCTGGAAATAGTGCTGAATGTTGTCATAACCCAGTTCATGGTCGAAATGTTCCAGCCGTGTAAACAGGCGCTTGGTGTAGGCATCGACAACAAATACAGGCCTGTCCAGCGCATAGAGCAGTATCGAATCTGCAGTTTCCGGGCCAATACCAGTAACAGCCAGTAGCCGATGGCGCAGTACGCTGGTCGGCCATTTTAACAGCCCTTTGCGCTTTCCACTGTTGTAGTAAAACAGTGAAAATTGCTGCAGATAACGTGCCTTTTGCATATAGAAGCCGGAAGCACGAATGATCTCGCCCAGTTGTTGCAGGTTGCTACTGGCAATCAATTCACAGTCGAGCATGTCGTGTGCTTTCAGGTTGCTAATGGCCGTTTCGACATTCATCCAGTTGGTGTTCTGGGTCAGAATGGCACCGACCATTACCTCAAATGGCGAATCGGCCGGCCACCAGTGTTGGGGGCCGTAAATAGCCAGTAGCTTTTCATATACCTGTCGTGGGGCCATCGAACTCACTTGTCGGTAAATCCCTTCAGTTTTTTGATTTCAGCGCGATTCAGTGCCCGGAAACTGCCTCTCGGCATGCCTTCTTCGAGCCGCAGCGGCCCGAATCGGGTGCGCATCAAACGCCTGACAGGATGCCCACACTCTTCCAGTGTTCGGCGTACTTCGCGCCAGCGGCCACGATAGATCACAATGGTTAACCATGTATGGCCTTTTGTTTCTGAATCGACTGTGACTTCCCATGCTTCGGAGCTATCCCCTTTGCCGATATCAAAACCGCCACGACGTAGCTTCTCCAGTGTTTCCATTTCCACCAGGCCGGCTACACGCGCCCGGTATTCGCGCGGCACCTTGGCACCGGGCCGGGTTAGTGCACGGGTAAGATCGCCATCGTCAGTGAGAATCAGCAACCCTTCGGTATCCATATCAAGCCTGCCAATCGACTGGACGTTGGGTGCGACATCGACAAAGTCGTAAATTAGTGGCCGCTTGCGGACGGCATCCTTGCGCGAACAGAGCTGACCAGTCGGTTTATTGTAGAGAATATAGGTATAGTTCTGTTGCCGCTCAACTACTTTACCATCTACGCTAACCACATCCCCGGGGTTGATTTTTGTACCCGGTTCCTGGCACAGTCGCCTATTAATCGAGACACGTCCGGCTTCTACCCAGCGATCCGCCTCGCGGCGCGAACATAATCCGCAACCGGCCAGATAACGGTTGATACGTTCGCCGGATGGAGTGCCTTGATTCGTTTCATCGGGCGGAGAAGTTTTAGTCGTTGCCGGTTTCGTGTGCGTCCGTGTTTTTCGTGTTTTGTACTGTTTCACTTTTCTGGTTGTCTGTTTCATGCCTATCCATATTCTGTTCATTATTTTCAATCACAGATTGCTCTGATGTGGTCTTCTCTGATGTGATCTGCTCTAATGTGATCTGTTCGGGTATCGTTTGCTCAGTGAACGACTGTTCGAGCTCTGGCTG
>CAZUVA010000027.1:0-2625 GCA_964622755.1 uncultured Zetaproteobacteria bacterium | reverse complement strand
ATGTGATCTGTTCGGGTATCGTTTGCTCAGTGAACGACTGTTCGAGCTCTGGCTGTTTGATCACGAGTTGCTGAATTTCATCCTCATCCATCAATTGTGCCGAGTCCGGCAGGTCTTTCAGTGATTCCAGACCGAAATCGATCAGGAACTGTTTGCCGGTGCCAAAAAGATGCGGACGCCCCGGTACCTCCTTGCGACCCAGCACCTTGATCCAGCCGCGTTCCTGCAGGGTAGCGACCATCTGGCTGGATACTCTTACACCCCGTAACGCCTCGATTTCGGCCCGCGTAGTCGGTTGCCGATAGGCAATAATGGCCAGTGTTTCGAGCGCGGAACGTGACAACCGAGGTGGTTTGATATGCCAGAGCTGCCGCACCAGTTCTGCATGGGCGGGGGCTGTACGGAACTGCCAGCCACCGGCAACATGAATGAGGTTGATGCCGCGCTCACGGTAATGGATTTCGAGTTCGGTCAGCGCAGAGCGTATATCGGAAGAGGGGATATCATCTTCAATCAGACTGTGAAATTTCTGCAAACTGACCGGCTCGTCACTGGCCAGCACCAGTGCTTCGATCTGTGCCTCCAGCCGGGTATTGGACTGAGTATCAGGCTGGCTCATGGCTGGCCTCCTTTGGCAGCAGGGTGATGGAACCGTAGTTTTCACGTTGTACGACGGTAATGGTTTGCTGCCGCCATAACTCCAGAATAGCCAACACGGTTGTGACCAGAGCTTCGCGACCGGGGGAGTCGGACAGTAATTCATCGAGTTGTATGCCACCATGTTGCAAATGTTGAAGCACAATACCCATCTGCTCGCGCATACTCATCGTTTCGGCAAAAATATGCTGCCGCACTTCACCGCCGACGCGTTTGAGCACATGGCGGAAAGCCAGCAGCAGCGCATCAAGATCACCATCAGGTAACGGGCGCTCCACCTCATCGGATTCGGGGAAAATCGAGCGGATGAATACATCTCGTCGCATCAGAGGGCGCTCGTTGAGCTCTTCAGCCAGTAAACGATATTGTTCGTAAGCAATCAGTTGTGCGGCCAGTTCGGCGCGCGGATCAATATCGTTACCCTCTTCATCCACTTCGGGGCGGGGCAGCAGCATGCGCGATTTCAGCTGCATCAGGGTGCTGGCCATGACCAGATAATCACCGGCGATTTCCAGATCCATGTCTTGCTGCGCTTCCAGAATATCGAGATACTGGCCGGTGATCATGGCCATGGGAATATCGAAGATATCCATTTCCTGACTGCGAATCAGGTGCAGCAACACATCCAACGGCCCCTCAAACTGATCCAGCTGAACCGGAGGCAGTGCTGCAACCTGTCCATGATCGCCTTCCGGCTGATTATGGATCAGAACAGCCTGCACGGCTCCATTCATACGCGATATCCCATTTTCAGTGTTTTGCGCACCTTTTCCATCGTACGCCCGGCTTCGATACGAGCGCGTTCATTGCCGGCACGCACAATATCTTTCAGATCATCCGGCCTTGATGCAATGTCTGCGCGGCGATCGCGAATCGGTTGCAGTTCTTCTTCCAGATGTTTTAGCACGCACATTTTGCAATCGATGCAACCAATTCCCGCTGTGGTGCATCCTTCCTGCACCCATTGGCGTTCCTTTTCGCTCGAATAAATTTTATGAAAATCCCAGACCGGACATTTTTCCGGTGTGCCCGGATCGTTGCGGCGTACGCGGGCAGGGTCGGTCGGCATGGTTTTCACCTTTTTCTCGGTCACTTTCCATGTTTCGCCCAGTTCAATCGTATTACCGTAGGATTTGCTCATCTTGCGTCCGTCCAGCCCCGGCAATTTGGCAGCTGGCATCAGCAGCGATTGCGGTTCGGGAAACAGGGGAGGGATACCTTTGCGATACAGGTGGTTAAAGCGGCGGGCGATTTCGCGGGTCAGCTCCACATGTGGCACCTGATCTTCACCAACCGGCACGCCGTCGGCCCGGTAAATCAGAATGTCAGCAGCCTGCAACAACGGATAGCCGAGAAAGCCATAGGTGCCGAGATCTTTTTCGCGCAGTTGTTCGATCTGGTCTTTATAGGTCGGCACGCGCTCCAGCCACGATAGCGGTGTCATAAATGAAAACAGCAAGTGTAATTCGGCATGCTCCGGTACTTCCGACTGGATGAATATCACCGCCTTCTGCGGGTCAATGCCAACTGCTAACCAGTCAATCAACATATCCCAGATGGTATCCTTTACAATAGACGGGTTGGCGTAGTCGGTGGTCAGGGCATGCCAGTCGGCGGCAAAGAAAAAACACTGGTGTTCTTCCTGCAGCTTCAGCCAGTTTTCCAGCACGCCTTTATAGTGGCCCAGATGCAGGCGACCGGTCGGGCGCATGCCGGAAAGAATACGTTTTGCTTTATGATTTGTAGAACTCAATCTTTTCCCCTTGTCGAAATAGTCATGAGCATGGCAATGAGCGAACGATAGCAAAGCATGCGATTGAATGCGATGAGAGGTGGCGAGATATATGAATAGAGCATTGACGGAATCACTCTTCTCCCTAAAATGCCGGCCTCCAAGGCGCTTTAGCTCAGTCGGTTAGAGCACCGGAATCATAATCCGGGTGTCCGGGGTTCGAGTCCCTGAAGCGC
>CAZUVA010000026.1:0-10644 GCA_964622755.1 uncultured Zetaproteobacteria bacterium | reverse complement strand
ACTTACTTGTTTTGAATTGCAAATCCACCAAACCAGCTTTAATCAGCGCTTCCCTCTAAGAGTCTGTCGAGGCTTATTGCAGTGAACGCAGGATAGCGGCCACGGTCGTAAAAGAGCCCAGTACTAGAAAGTTCCCTGCCGGTATCGTTCGGATTTCTTCCTGAAGCGCGGCAACCGGGAGGTTCGCATCACCGTTTTGTTTTGAATTGCCATTGCTGATCAGTTGTTTTGTGTAAGGTTTGAGCAAAGAGAGAGCATCATCCAGTGATCGATCCTGGCGGGTAAAAACAAGGATGGCGTCAAACGGGTCGGCGAGATCGCGCAGTGATGGCAGCAGGGCTTCGATAGCATGGCGATTATGGGCTGCATCCAGCCAGATGTTCGCCTTGCCCATTTTTATCTTTTGTAATCTGCCCGGAATCTGGCAGGCGATCATGGCTGCTTTAGCCTTTTCCAGATCGCCTGCAATGAACTCCGCTTCTGCAAGAACTTTCAGTGCCTTATATGCCAGCGAAGCATTGGTGTGCTGGTGCCGACCTGGCGCTTTCAAAACCCCAAGGTTTTCAATGTTACAGGTGTGCAAATCCGGGTTGAAGGCTCGCAGCACGGCGAACACATCTGCGTGTTGCGGTGCAGATATCGAAAAGGCACAACCTTGCATGACACATGCCTTTTCTTCGGCAATTTCCTGGATTGTATCGCCAAGCCAAGCCTGATGGTCAAGCGCGATGGGAGTTATGAGTGCCATGTCAGCGGGCACAGCCGTTGTTGCATCCAGTCGGGCACCCAGACCGCATTCCAATATTTCAATATCTACATGTTCCTGTGCAAATGTATTTAATGCCAATACTGTTGCCAGTTCAAAAGGCGAAGCTGCATATTTCTCTCCCGAATCAAGAATCTCCGTAAGCAGAGGTATGAGTGTTTCATCTCTTGCCGGCGTGCCATTTACTCTGATGCGTTCATTAAAACACAGTATGTGCGGGGACGTGTAAAAGCCGGTTGTGAACCCCGAAGTTTGGAAGGCGCTTTCCAGATAATACCCAGTTGAACCTTTTCCGTTCGTGCCTGCAATGCGAATCCGCAGTTTTGGCCGGTGAGCGGGGAAATGTGAGAGAACACTCCTGACCCGATCCAGTCCGGGTCGATAATCCATATCCAGTAACGGATTATCGAGGCTGCGAATGAATGCTGTGAGTTTAGCTGCTGATGTATTTTTTTTAATCATGGGCGTTGTAGTAGTTGTAAATATATCCTGGGTTCTAGAAGTCAGTCAGAGTCAGGGGGATTGTAACGTGCAGGTGAGGTGAGTCAAAAGTGCGTGCGTGTAAGCCCAAAAGTGAAAGTGTCCGCTTTTTCCAAAATAGAAATATCCTCTTTAGCGTTGCTGTCTGGAGGCATTCATGAAAGCGGCGCTATTATTGGATGCGCAAGAAAGAGCAGGAACGATCCGAGGTAATCAAGCTGCATATTACCCGCGTTAAGCGGAGCCCCGCCTTGAGCCAAAAAGGAGATGATACACATCATCTCCTTTTTAGTGAAACGAAGGGGAAGAAGTCCTGCAAGGATTCCACTTGAACGATTTGTTGAACAATTCGTTAGCCAACGGAACGATAGCGTCAGACAAATGGTTCAAGTTTCGGTTAACTTGCCATTAGCCACTGCGTCGCAGTGGCTAATGGCAGAGAAGAGAACAATATTTCTACTTTGCGTTGACAACCCTCGGGTGGCATTTCATCGCTTGCGTTTTTTGTGCGCCACTGATCAGAAGTAACCTGAAACTAACCAGAGCGCACAAATCAGCTGCTTATGCAGCTTCGTCTTCAATACTCGCAGCCTCGCCACTATCATCGATAACTTGAGTCAGTTTTTCCGGCACCTTGACATCCGGAATCGCGTCAATGACTGGCTCAGCCACTTCTTCAGCTTCCGGTTTCGGTGCATTGCGAGCAGCCAGGCCGGTACCGGCCGGCAGCAAACGCCCGAGAATCACATTCTCTTTCAGACCCATCAACCAATCGACCTTGCCAGCCAGAGCCGCTTCGGTAATCACACGTGTAGTCTCCTGGAAGGATGCCGCTGAAATGAACGATTCCGTACTCAACGAAGACTTGGTGATCCCCAACAGAATCGGCTCGAATGTTGCCGGAGCCTTACCTTCTGCGACAAGTTTACGGTTGGCTTCCAATACACGTTTGCGGATCGGCTGTTCATCCGCCACATATGTTGACTGCCCCGGATCAATAATCTGAACCTTGCGCATCATCTGGCGTGCAATCACTTCGATATGTTTATCGTTGATCTTCACACCCTGCAGACGATACACCTCCTGAATTTCATCAGTCAGGTAGTTAGCCAGCGCCTCAACACCGAGCACCTTCAGAATATCCTGCGGGGCAGGAGATCCTTCCATCAAGCGCTCACCGCGACGTACGCGGTCGCCTTCCTGAACCAGAATCTGCGAGCCCTTTGGAATCTGATATTCCAGTTGATCGGAACCATCAGACGGATTTACATATACACGGCGCTTACCGCGAATATCCTTTCCGAAAGAGATCACACCATCAGCACCGGCAATAAAGGCCAGGTTCTTCGGTTTACGGGCTTCAAACAATTCAACCACGCGTGGTAAGCCACCGGTAATATCCTTGGTTTTGCCCGTTTCACGTGGAATACGTGCCAATACTTCACCCGCTTTTACTTCTGTTTCATTCTCCACATTCATAATGGCGCCCGGAGATAGGAAGTAACGCGCCGGAGTATTGGTACGCACCAGTACAATCGGATCACCATCCGGATCTTTTGGATCAACCAGATGAATTTGAGGCCGTAGCGCAGCTTTACGAGTTGCATCCTGCTGTGTCACCACACGACTGGACAACCCGGTCACTTCATCGGACTGCTCACGCATAGTAATGCCTTCTTCCAGATCAACAAAACGAATCCGCCCGTCAGTTTCAGCAATCAGCGGCATGGTATAAGGATCCCATTCGGCCAATTTCTCGCCAACCTTGATTTTAGCAGCATCCTTAACCAGCAAGTGTGCGCCATACGGAATACGGTGACGCTCCATCTCCTTGCCCTTCGCATCATGTATCATGACCTCGGTATGGCGATTAATCACAATTTCGGAGCCATGCGTATCGGTAACCGTAATTGGTTCTTCCAGCTTGGCGACGCCACCAAATTTCGCTTCCACATGTGCCTGCTCAGCAGATCGGGAGGCTGTACCACCGACATGAAATGTACGCATAGTCAACTGCGTGCCTGGTTCACCAATGGACTGGGCAGCAATCACGCCGACTGTTTCACCGATACCAACCGGTGTACCATGGCCCAGATCACGACCGTAACAGTTGGCACAAACACCATCTTCAGCTTCACACGTCAGCACAGAACGAATCCGCACCACTTCAATACCGGCCTCATCTATCTTCTCAGCCAGTTCTTCATTGACCATTGCACCAGCTGGTGCAATCTCAATACCGGATATCGGATCAACTGCGCTTTCCAGCAGCACGCGACCCAATACACGCTCGTACAGGGGCTCAATCACTTCGCCGCCTTCAACCAGCGCTGTCAGCGTCACACCGCTTTTTGTACCACAATCCTGCTCGCGCACCACAGCATCCTGTGCCACATCCACCAGACGACGGGTCAGATAACCGGAGTTAGCGGTTTTTAGCGCCGTATCTGCCAGACCCTTACGCGCACCATGGGTGGAGATGAAGTATTGCAGAATAGTCAACCCTTCGCGGAAGTTCGCAGTAATCGGCGTTTCGATAATCGAACCGTCCGGCTTGGCCATCAAACCACGCATACCGGCCAGCTGACGAATCTGCTGAGCCGAACCACGCGCCCCGGAATCAGCCATCATATACACCGGGTTAAAGGTCTTGGTCTCTTCCGTTTGTGACCCGTCAGCACTGGTCAATTCTTCGGTGGCAAGATTATCCATCATGGCGCGTGCCACTTTTTCAGTGGTATGCGTCCACAAATCGACCACCTTGTTATAACGTTCGCCAGCTGTAATCAGACCACCGGCATATTGTTTCTGCACCTTGGCAACTTCTGCCTCGGTTGCAGCAACTGTCGACACCTTGCTGTCCGGCACTACCACATCACCAAGCGCAAACGAAGCACCGGATTTGGTCGCGTAAGTGTAACCAAACACTTTCAGACGATCTGCCAACAATACCGTCGCTTTGTTGCCAGCCAGTCGATAACAATTCTCAATCAGGTTACCAACATCCTTTTTGGTTAATTCGCGGTTGATGCAGGAAAAAGACATTTCTTCCGGCAGGATCGTGGATAAAATCGCACGTCCGACCGTTGTCTTTTCACGCTTGCCTCGGATACGGCAAGTAACCCGGCTATGCAAACCAGCCACGCCGGCATCCATTGCCCGAAGCGTCTCTTCAGGCGAAGCAAACACCATGCCTTCACCCTTGCCAAATGGACGTTCGCGTGTCAGGTAGTAAATACCCAGCACCATATCCTGAGTCGGTACAATTACCGGTTTGCCTGTCGCCGGGGACAGGATGTTATTGGTGGACATCATCAGCGCACGTGTTTCTGTTTGCGCCTCGATCGACAGCGGCACATGAACAGCCATCTGATCACCGTCAAAGTCAGCATTGAAGGCAGTACAAACCAGCGGATGCAGGCGAATCGCCTTGCCTTCCACCAATACCGGCTCAAAAGCCTGAATACCGAGTCTGTGCAAGGTTGGTGCACGGTTGAGCATAACCGGATGCTGATGAATCACTTCAGCCAGAATATCCCATACTTCCGGAATACCTTGCTCGACCAGCTTCTTGGCCGCCTTGATGGTATTGGCCAACCCGCGCAGTTCCAGCTTGTTGTAGATAAACGGCTTGAACAATTCCAGCGCCATCTTTTTTGGTAACCCGCACTGATGTAATTTCAGATCCGGTCCAACCACAATCACGGAACGACCGGAATAATCCACGCGCTTACCCAGCAGATTCTGACGGAAACGGCCCTGCTTGCCCTTGATTACATTGGACAGGGATTTCAGCGGTCGACGGTTATTACCGGTGATCGGTTTGCTGCGACGATCATTATCGAACAGAGCATCCACCGATTCCTGTAACATGCGTTTTTCGTTGCGGGTGATAATTTCCGGCGCATTCAGCTCCAGCAAGCGTTTCAGACGATTGTTACGGTTGATTACGCGACGATACAAATCATTCAGATCAGAAGTGGCAAAACGACCGCCATCCAATGGCACCAGCGGACGAATTTCCGGCGGTAATACCGGAATTACATTCAGCACCATCCATTCCGGACGATTGCCGGAACCCAGCATGGCTTCAACGGTAGACAGCCGTTTGGTCAGCTTGGTCAGTTTGGTCACTGCCTTGGTAGCACCAATCTGGGCACGCAATGACTGGCGTTCCTCCTCCAGATCGATATTTTTCAGCATTTCCTGCAGCGCTTCCGCACCCATGCTGGCACGGAATTCTTCGCCATACTCCTCGAATGCCTCGATATACTCTTCTTCGGTCATAATCTGGAATTGTTCCAAACTGGTCAGGCCTGGATCGAGCACGATGTAGGACTCAAAATACAGTACGCGCTCCAGCTCTTTCAATGTTTTATCGAGCAGCAAACCGATACGGGACGGCAGGCTCTTCAGAAACCAGATATGTGCGACCGGTGCAGCCAAATCGATGTGACCCATACGCTCGCGGCGCACTTTCGACTGAATCACTTCTACCGAGCATTTTTCACATACCACGCCGCGATGTTTCAGACGTTTATACTTACCGCACAGGCACTCGTAATCTTTAATCGGGCCAAATATTTTGGCGCAGAACAGGCCATCCCGCTCCGGCTTGAAGGTGCGGTAGTTAATGGTTTCAGGCTTCTTGACCTCGCCATATGACCAGGAACGAATCTTTTCCGGGCTGGCAAGTCCAACGCGCAGACCATCGAAATCCTGGATGCTGGACGGCTTCTGGAACATTCTAAGCAGTTCTTGCATGGCTTATTCTCCTTCGTTCTTGGATGGGCGTTTGACCATAGCCAGATCAATACCCAGAGCATTCAATTCCTTGGTCATGACATTGAAAGATTCAGGAATCCCTGCATCAAAGGTCATATCCCCGCGTACAATAGACTCATACATCTTGGTGCGTCCCTGCACGTCATCCGATTTCACAGTCAGCATTTCCTGCAGCGTATAAGCAGCGCCATAAGCTTCCAGCGCCCACACTTCCATTTCTCCGAAACGCTGTCCTCCGAACTGGGCCTTACCACCCAGCGGCTGCTGCGTAACCAGCGAATACGGGCCGGTAGAACGTGCATGAATCTTCTCATCCACCAGATGATGCAGCTTCAGAATATACATCTGGCCGATGGTGACCTGGCGATCAAATGCTTCGCCGGTTCGACCATCATACAATGTCGTCTGGCCGGACTCCGGCACATCGGCCAGCTTCAGCATCCGTTTGATATGCTCTTCCTTGGCGCCATCGAATACCGGGGTGGCAATCGGAATACCGCCCTTGAGGTTGCCAGCCAGCTCAAACAAGGCATCGTCATCCATGTCCTTGATATCACTACATGCCGACTCATCTTCCTCATATACATCAAGCAGGAATCCCTTGACCTCATTGGAGGCAGCATCGCGCTGCAACATGGCATCAATCTTCTTGCCCAGTGCACTGGCTGCCCAGCCCATGTGAATTTCAAAGATTTGTCCGATATTCATACGTGACGGTACGCCCAATGGGTTCAAACAAATATCGACCGGAGTACCGTCTGCGGTATATGGCATATCCTCTTCCGGCACGATAATTGAAATCACACCCTTGTTTCCATGACGACCTGCCATCTTGTCGCCCGGCTGCAACTTGCGCTTCACTGCGACAAACACTTTGACCACCTTGATCACACCCGGCTTTAATTCAGAGCCTTCGCGCACTTTGGCTACTTTTTCTTCAAAGCGGGATTCCAGCTTACCTCGTTCCCTATCCATAGACTCATGAATTTCTGCCAAACGCTCATTGATTGCATCATCGTCCACTGAAACGCTGGCGAGGTCACGCAGGCTCAGTGCTTTGATGTGCGCTGCCTTGATAGTTTCACCCTTCGTCAGACCCTTGAACTGACCTGCAGGCCGACCCTCAAGCAGTGCATGCAAACGGCTTGCTGCATTGGTTTCCAGGATACGGCGCTCATCTTCCTTATCGCTATAGAGCTGTTCGATGGACATTTCTTCAATCATTTTGGCGCGATCATCTTTTTCATCGCCGCGACGAGTAAAGACTTGTACATCAACCACAACACCTTCTTCACCCGGCTTGACACGCATGGAAGTGTCGCGCACATCCGATGCCTTCTCACCAAAAATCGCACGTAGTAATTTTTCTTCCGGAGACAGTTGGGTTTCACCTTTCGGTGTAATTTTGCCAACCAGAATATCGCCCTGCTTCACTTCCGCCCCTATGTAGGCAACACCACAATCATCCAAGTGACGCAGTGCATCTTCGCCTACATTCGGAATATCACGGGTGATCTCTTCCTCACCCAGCTTGGTATCACGTGCAACGGCTTCGAACTCTTCAATATGGATAGAGGTATAGACATCTTCCTTGACCAGCTTCTCGGAGATCACAATCGCATCCTCGAAGTTGTAACCCCGCCATGGCATGAGCGCGACCAGCGCATTACGCCCCAGAGCCAACTCACCTAGATCAGTGGAAGGGCCATCCGCAATAATATCGTCTTTGGCAACCGCTTCGCCCATCTTCACCAGCGGGCGCTGATTAAAACAGGTGTTCTGATTGGAACGACGATATTTGAACAATCGGTAGATATCCACGCCCGGCTCGCCTTCAACCTGCTCATCATCGTACACACGCACAACAATGCGGCTGCCATCGACGCGTTCGACAACACCACCACGACGGGCAACCTGGGATACGCCCGAGTCACGAGCCAAAGGCGCTTCCATACCGGTTCCCACCAGTGGTTTCTCGGAACGAAGTAATGGCACAGCCTGACGCTGCATGTTCGAGCCCATCAGCGCACGATTGGCATCATCATGCTCAAGAAATGGAATCAGGCCGGCGCAAACGGATACCACCTGTGACGGTGAAACATCCATATAGTTGATATCTGCCGGTACCGCCATGATGAACTCACCGCCCTGGCGGCACTGCACCAGATCAGCAACAAATTTACCGTTTCCATCCACTTTGGCATTGGCCTGCGCAATGATCGGCGTGCTTTCATCAATGGCGGAAAGATATTCCACGCCATCGGTAATCTTGCCATCGATTACCTTGCTGTAAGGCGATTCCAGGAAACCAAAATCATTCACCTTGGCATAAGTAGCCAACGAGTTGATCAGGCCAATGTTCGGCCCTTCAGGTGTTTCAATCGGGCAAAGGCGTCCATAATGGGTCGGATGCACATCTCGCACTTCAAAGCCGGCGCGTTCACGTGACAGGCCGCCAGGACCCAGGGCAGAAAGACGGCGCTTGTGAGTCACTTCAGAAAGCGGATTGGTCTGATCCATAAACTGGGACAGTTGTGAGGAACCAAAGAACTCTTTCACCGATGCAATCAACGGTTTTGCATTCACCACATCTGACGGCATCATTTCAGTCAGATCGCCGGAGCTCAAACGCTCGCGAATAGCGCGCTCCATGCGCACCAGGCCGACGCGAATCTGGTTCTCCAGCAATTCGCCTACGGAACGAAGACGACGATTCCCCAAATGGTCGATATCGTCCACTTCTCCGATACCGTCGCGCAGCGACAGCAAGGTATCCAGTGTCATCAGGATGTCTTCAACACGCAATGTGCCCTGATCCAGTGGCACATCATCATCGCTGATTTCCAGACGCGAATTCAGCTTCATACGACCGACGCGGGACAAATCATAACGCGATTTATCATAAAACAACGATTCAAACAGTGCTCTGGCAGTCTCCACTGTCGGCGGTTCGCCAGGGCGCATCATACGATAAATTTCTACACGCGCTTCTTCACGCGACTGCACCATATCCAGACGCAAGGTGTCAGCCAGCCAGGGGCCGCGCACTGACGAATCGATCAACAAACAATCAAACTGCTTAATTCCGGCACCCTGCAGCGCAGAAATAGATTCTTCGGTCAATTCATGGTTGTGGTCAACCAGAATTTCACCCCCATCAAGCAGGACAGGTTCGGCCGCCGCTTCGCCAATAACCGTTTCAACCGGCACATCAATCCATTTTACATCGGCTTCCGTTAAACGTTTAATGGCCAGTTTGGTGAACTTTTTGCCTTCAACAACAATGGTTTTGCTACCAATTTTAATTGTCGTAACGGCGCGCGTCCCAACAAATTTCTCCGCTTCAAACTTAACCTGAATACCTTTACGGTAAAAACGATAGGTGCGGCGCTGATAAAAACGATCCAGAATATCCTGCGTGGAAAGGCCCAGTGCCTTCAGCAAAATACCTGTCGGCATCTTGCGACGCAGGTCGATACGGAAGTTCACATGATCCTTGGCGTCAAATTCAAAATCCAGCCATGAACCACGATAAGGAATCACGCGCGCCTTGAACAAAAACTTGCCGGAAGCATGAGTTTTGCCTTTATCATGGTCAAAAAACACGCCCGGAGAACGGTGCATCTGGGATACAATCGCACGCTCGGTGCCATTGATAATAAACGAGCCAAACTCGGTCATATTGGGAATTTCGCCCATATAGACGGACTGGTCACGCACTTCGCGCACCTTGCGATTTTTGCGGGAATGGCCATCCGACTCAAAAATCTTCAAGCGCAGCTTCACCTTAACCGGCAGGGCGAAGGTCAGGTCGCGACGACGACATTCGTCCTGATCATAGCGCGGCGGGCTATACTCAAGCCCTTCAAATGCCAACTCTGCATTGCCGGCATAATCGCGCACCGGAAAGACAGAGTTAAACACCTTGCACAGTCGGGAATCATTCACTTCTTCCCCGTAACCCATAAACTCATGATAGGATTCCGTCTGCAATGCCAACATATTTGGCATATCGATCGGAGACTGGATAGTTCCAAAATTCTTGCGGATACGTTTCAGTGATGCTTGCTTGGCCATGTTAACCTCGGACGATAAACTGATTTTCCAATAATAATCAAACGCGAAAAAGGCCAAGCCCCGGCAGCTTGCGCTACCGGGGATTCGCCTGTTTCGTTTTACATGAAACAAACAACGCGCCTGCATGATTTTTTCCACCCTGTGATAAAATTTCTTATCACGGAGTGGAAAAAATCCATGCGCGTTGGGTGTAAAAGCGGAACAATGAGTAAAGCTTACTTCAGCTCTACAGATGCGCCTGCTGCTTCCAGCTTGCCCTTGATATCTTCAGCTTCATCCTTGGAAACGCCTTCTTTAACGTTGCCCGGTGCGCCGTCAACCACTGCCTTGGCTTCTTTCAGACCCAGGCCGGTGATTTCACGAACTGCCTTGATGACCTGAATCTTCTTGTCGCCTGTGCTGGTCAGTACAACATTGAATTCAGTCTGCTCTTCAGCAGCCGCTTCGCCGCCAGCCGCAGCAGGACCAGCTGCCACTGCTACAGGTGCAGCAGCAGATACGCCGAACTTGTCTTCCAAAGCTGTTACCAGCTCTGA
>CAZUVA010000025.1:0-10907 GCA_964622755.1 uncultured Zetaproteobacteria bacterium | reverse complement strand
TCGTATCTCATTTTACGTCACCTGCTGGGTATGTCATGTCAGGACTGCCGGACATGAAATTTAGCCGGGTAATCCGACCGCTGAACTGGTCTGCGATTGCCAGATAGAATCTTTCTCCATCGTGTTGCCAAATGATGCGTAGCGTCATCATTTTTCGTTTGCCCGACACATCGTAGGACACGGTAACTTGCTGGGGATTGCTCTCTTCTTTTTCTATCTTCAAGTTTTTCGCCTGCAAAACAGGAAATGCGCCACCGGCAAATGCACGCCATAACTCCAGCTTTCCATGCGGCAAGTCAATCAGCATCATACCGCTGCCATCCGGCATGCCCCACCTTCCGGTGGGAAGTTCCGTTGTAGACTGACTGTCACAACCTGCAAGGGTAAATAAACCAAGACATAAGATAACAAGCACGCTGTATAAATTTTGATGATATTTCACAGGCATCTCCTTTCTCCATATGATAATGTGAAAAGATATACCCCAATGCGACAGGTGGAGTCGCATACAGTTTCTGCCATGTTCATCAGGATATATTCCTCAAATAAACATGATTTCTTGCCATAATGTCGGGTCAAGTGCTTCCCATGCCTTACCGTCTTCAATATGGCACATTGCATTCCACCCATCATCAAGACCGGGTATGACGTAATCGGAATTCGGTATCACATGCTTCCCTAAAACCCTGATCTCATTGCCCAGATATTCTCTGAATTTACCGGGCATGCCGAGTACGGCATAAAACATGGAAAAACTTTGGTGCTGGAAATTGGTGCTCGGTGATCCCCACTGCCAAATCGTGCCGCTGCCCGCATGCGTGTTTTGCTTCACCCATTTGGCCGCAATGACACGGATAAGATCATCCCACCCGCCATATTGATATTTTTCTGTTCTGAGCAATGAATTAATATCAATTTCAATGGCACAAACAGGCTTGCTGTTTGGGAGGACCAGCTTTGGAAAGTCCGGTGTTAACATACGTTGTACTGCTCTTCTATTGCTCATATTCAACCTCTCACATACTCACTCACATCGCATATCCACTGCCGGGTGATCTTCCCCGATAATCCAGACAAACTCATGGCTGTTCACAAGTTTCACCTTCGGCTCTGAATCTGAGTGTTGATCATTTCCTTATATCCCGATTGCATAGCGCATAGCGTCTTCTATATTCATGAAGGGAATGATGACAGGTCATGAGACAACGGGTGTCGCATACGACACCCACGCTTTAGTGCGACACCGGTTGCCGCTTGCCGTGATAAAATGCATCCCTCATCCGAACCAGACAGGAGGCAATATGGGAAAGAATCACCATGAACCAATATCCGGACAGGCTGATGGAAAAACGGAATTGGAAATCATTGCTGCGTTTGTTTCAGATGCCTGCCATGATCTGATGAAATGGCCGGACAATCCGATAACCATCACAGGCATTACAAGCGGATTTGAAGACCTGGATCAATTGACGGGTGGCTTGCAACGGGGGGCTTTGATCATGGTCGGAGGTCGGCCATGCATGGGGAAAAGCGCCTTTGCAATCAACCTCGCGCTTAATGCGGCCACGAAACAGTTTTCAGTTGCGCTCTTTATTACAGATATGCCTGCTCAACAGATGGCCATGCGTAAGCTGACAGAAGAAACCCGGGAAGAGATCAACCATTTACACAGGGGCAACCTGTCCATTGGTGAGAGTTCTGAATCTTTGCCCGATATTCAATGCATGTGCCGCCGTTTAAAACAGAGTGAACAGGGGCTGGATTTGCTTGTGCTGGATGATTTGCAATCACTGGCAGAACGCATTGGTATCAAACAAAGCGCTAAGGGTATTTCCACTATCATCCATGCATTAAAAACCATGGCGCAAGAACTGGAAATCGCTGTCGTCGTGACATCGCAGCTCAAACGCTCCCTAGATTATCGGGCTGACAAACATCCCGTCATTTCCGATCTATATGCCGCCAGCATCATCGAACAAAAGGCCGATGTGATTATGTTCCTCTATCGCGATGAAGTTTATAACAGGAAACCGGACAATGAAGGTTTGGCTGAAATTATCGTTGCCAAACAAAACCATGGAGAACCCGGCAGTATTCGACTCATCTTTGAAGCGAACTTCGGCAGGTTTAACAATATCAGCGATTTTTACCTTAACGAATTTGCCGAATAGCCCGGAGCTAGCCTCTGGGCAGGAATGTTCCGGGATTGATCAGTTTGCCGTAATGGCTGACTTCATAATGCAGGTGTGGCCCGGTTGAGTGTCCGGTCGACCCGATTCGGCCAAGTTCCTGATTAATATCCACGACATCACCAGCTTTGACCATCAGACTGGACATATGGGCATAGCGTGTTTTATATCCGTAACCATGCTCGACATCGACCACATAGCCGAAATCTTCCATTTTATCAGCAAAGGTAACAACACCGCGACTGGCGGCCCTGACCGGGGCACCATAGTGGTTGGCGATATCCACGCCAAAATGATAAGCCGGTACGCCGGTAAACGGATCGATACGCGAGCCAAACCGTGAGCTGATCCATCCGCCTTCTGTCGGCCAGATATGCGGTCGGGCTTTATCCAGAGTTTGTTGTTTTTCCAACAGGTAATCGACAGAGGCCAGTTGCACATCCAGATGTTTCAAACGCTCATCCATTGCAAACAGCTGATCATTCAGAACGGCTTCTGCATCAAAGACTACGGGCAGTTGCGAACGATGACCGCCGAAAGCTGGCTCCAGACCAAAATCGAATTCCGATTTATCCAGCGCTGCGACATCTACCAGACGAGCGCCCAATGCATCCAGCCTGCTCATACGGGCTTGCATCTGTCCTACCGTACGCGCATATACCCTCAGTTTATCCTGTTCTGCCTGCAACTGCCGATTCAAATCGGCAACACGCGAACGCTCGGTCATACGGATATGTTCCACATCTGCTTTGCTTTGTTGCAACAAGATGGAAAGACGCTCACTCTGATAAACACCGTAAACGCCCCAGATACCGAAGACAACCAGTCCGGACAATAATAATGCACTGGCCACAAATAGCTTGCGGCTCATTTCCAAGCCGAACACCCCGTCTGACAGGGATACGGATATGGGTATCTTCTTTTTCACCTGATTTGAGCCTCCATGGCAAAATACATTCTCTAAAACGGCATTACCTTTCTGTAACTTCCCTCACATCAATCAAATATTTCAAGCCTTGATTGACGGAGTGCATCAGGGTTTTATCCTTGCACCATGCAAAACAACCATTTACCGACACAGCAACTTTCTATTCGCCGACATTGCGTGCAGCAATTGCTTCACGATGCTATATCCGGCGGGCAAAATTATTGCCAAGGGTTACTCGCAGGCGACGGCAATATGATTGAAAATCACCTTGCTGTCACGAAAACGTCACATTCGGGTGATCCTTCCATCGCAGACTTTTTCAATCTTCATCCCTTTTTCGGTATTTATATTTCTACTGATGAGACCTGTGCCAGCGACTTTAGCCGAATTCACCATCTGGTCGAAATGGCACAAAAATATCACAATACTCCTCCCCTCTGCTACCTGCTGCTTGAATTGAGCCACAAGGGCAGAGTGGATGCCCGGCTTTTTACTGATGCTGAATTCAAAACGCCAATAGCGCTGGACTTACAGGAAGACGGAGACCTGTACCCTGCCGCTGTAACTCGTTAGGTTTCCGTCATGCGCATTTGCCACATCGGACTGAATCACAAGACCGCGCCTGTTGAACTGCGCGAGCGCCTTGCCGTTAGCGAGGATGAAATCACCGCGATTTTACAGCAACGCATCCGGTGTCCAGCGATTCGTGAAGCCGCTCTGCTCTCTACCTGCAACCGGGTCGAAATGACGGTGGTCACCCATGACCCTGATGCCGCCATCGCCACTGTACACGAATGGTTTGCCAGCAAAGCAGACATGGACATGGAAGAGGTGTGCGATCATCTCTACTCCTACACCACGGATCACGCCATTAAGCATCTGTTTTCCGTGGCCTCCGGTCTGGACTCACTGGTGCTCGGTGAACCCCAGATTCTCGGTCAGGTAAAAGCATCGTATGAACATGCCCTGGCAGCCGGTAGTGCCGGCCATGTATTGCACCGGCTCTACCAGTGTACATTTGCCGCCGCCAAACGCGCCCGCAGCGAAACCGGTATCGGAAAACAGGCGGTCAATATATCCTCATGCGCAGTGGAACTGGCACGCCATATCTTCGGCGATCTGGCCGGTAAAACCGTATTACTTATGGGTGCCGGAGAAATGGCGGAACTGGCCGCCCGGCATCTCAGAAGCAACGGCTGTACTGATATTCTGGTAGCCAACCGCACCCTGAAACGCGCCCAGAATCTGGCTCTGGAATTCGAAGGGCATGCGTTGACCATGGATCAGTTACCGGATTATCTGGATGCCGCCGATATTGTACTCTCCAGTACTGGCGCCAGTACATTTGTACTGCTGCCCGATGCCGTTGAAGCCGCCATGAAAAAACGCCGGAGCAAACCGATGTTCCTCGTTGATATTGCGGTACCACGCGACATCGACCCGCGCATTGGCGAAATCGATGGTGCTTATCTCTACGACATTGATGATTTACAGCAAGTGGTACAAGGCAATGTTGAACACCGAGAACAGGAAGCACAGCTGGCCGGAAACATTATTGATGAAGAATCCGTCCAGTTCCAGCGCTGGCTGAAATCGCTCGAATCCGTTCCGCTGATTCGCAGTATTCAGCAACAGATGGAAGCCCGTCGCAATGAAGAAATGGAAAAAGCATTACGCTACATGAAAGATTTCGATGCTTCCCAGATTGAGGCAGTGGAACGATTCAGCAAATCCTTGATGAAACGCTATATGCACCCGACACTCAGCACGCTGAAAAAACTGCCCGATGATATTGAAGGCGACTTGCTGATGGGTGCGGCCACGCGGCTGTTCGATATCGAATCCCCATTGAATAAGCCTGTTTCACTGAGTGCCTCAAAAAAGGGGAATAATGAACACTCGTCTGGATAATATTCTCAGGCGGCGTGAAGACATCACCATCATGCTCGCCGACCCCGATATTACTTCCAACAACCAACGATTTACAAAATTATCACGCGAGTTTTCCGAAATCGAGCCCGTGGCCGAAGAGGCCACGCGTTATCTAGCTCTGGAACAGCAATTACAGGACAACCGCGAGATGGTTTCCGATCCGGATTGCGATACTGAATTGCGCCAGCTCGCCGAAGCAGAAATCGCCGAACTGAAACGGGCGCTGGTTGCCAGCGAATCGCGCCTGAATCTTCTCCTCTTACCCAAAGACCCGAACGATGCCCGCGATATCATTCTGGAAATCAGGGCGGGTACAGGCGGCGATGAAGCGGCCTTGTTTGCCGCCGATCTGTTCCGCATGTATTGCCGCTATGCAGAAACGCAGCGCTTCAAGGTAGAAATCCTGTCGGGCAACGACACCGGCATTGGCGGCTACAAAGAAGTGATTGCCCAGATCACCGGCAAAGGTGTTTTCTCGCGTTTCAAATTTGAGTCCGGCGTACACCGCGTTCAGCGCGTACCCGAAACCGAATCCGGCGGTCGCATTCACACCTCAGCCTGCACTGTCGCTGTATTGCCTGTGGCTGAAGAGGTGGATGTGAACATCCGCACCGAAGATTTACGTATTGATGTCTATCGCGCTTCCGGTGCCGGCGGCCAGCATGTGAATAAAACCGAATCGGCGGTTCGCCTTACCCATCTGCCAACCGGTATCGTCGTCACCTGCCAGGATCAGGCCAGCCAGCACAAAAACAAGGCACAGGCCATGAAAGTATTACAGGCCCGGTTATTCGATCAGGAACAGTCCTCCGCCGATGCCGAACGCGCCGAAGCACGCAAGGGCATGGTCGGTTCGGGTGATCGTTCGGAGCGTATTCGTACCTATAATTTTCCACAGGGGCGCATTACCGATCACCGCATCAATCTGACCTTGTACAAACTGGAACATATTATCAATGGCGATATGGGCGAATTGATTGATGCGTTATTAACCCATCATCAGGCTGAGCTTCTCGCCGCTCAGTCATCATAGTCAGTTAAAATCGTTCGCCGCAAGTACGTAGAGAAACGCAAAGGAAATGCAACGGCACAAGCCATGATAATCAGGGAATTACTTCATGATGCCAGTGACCGGCTTAAAGAAGCGGGTTGCGATGTGCCGCGACTGGATGCGGAGTTGCTGCTTATGTTTGCCTGGCAGGTTGGTAGAACTGATTTGATTGTGCGCGCCAATGATGAAATACCGGAAGCCATTGCGCGTGATTTTCAAGCGCTGCTGCAACGGCGCATAAATCGGGAACCAGTGGCTTATATTATCGGGAAAAAGGAATTCTGGTCGCGTTCGTTTCAGGTCACCCCGGATGTGCTGATTCCTAGGCCGGAAACCGAGCATCTGATTGAGGCGGTGCTGGAGCGCTTTCCAGACCGGGGCGGAGATTACCATTTCTGCGATATCGGCACGGGCTCCGGATGCATTGCGGTGACGCTGGCCTGCGAATATCCGCATGCGAACATCATTGCCACGGATATTTCTGAAATGGCGTTGGTGGTCGCCAGAAAAAATGCCGAACGCCACGATGCCAGCGAACGTATCATATTCAGACAGGGCGATATGCTGGCGGCGATTCAGGCGCAGAACGGCCCGTTTGATGCCATTATTTCTAATCCTCCCTATGTGGCCGAGTCTGAAATGGGAGAGCTGAAAAAAGAATTATCGCGGGAACCACGCCATGCGCTCACCGATGAACAGGATGGCCTTCACTATTTGACTATCATCCTGCGCGATGGCCCTGGGCACTTATGCCCCGGCGGTTATATTATGCTGGAAACCGGCCTGTGCGGGCTGCCGGACACGCCGAATAATCTGGTATTTGAACAAGGCATCCATGATCTGGCCGGCCATTTGCGCTGCGGCGTTTATCGCCTGTGAATCAGGTATAAAAAAGCCGCCCCGAAGGACGGCTTTTGAAAAAACCCGACCGATCAATCAGTGGCAGCAGCCTTCCGTGTGAATGTGGCCATGTTCCAATTCTTCTGAGGATGCATCACGAATCGAATCAACCATGACATCAAAATGCAAGCGCTCGCCAGCCAGCGGGTGGTTGCCGTCAATGGTAATATCGTCGCCATCCACATTCACAATCCGGATCACTTGCATGCCCTGCTCGGTCTGGGCCTGAAATTCCATACCCTCTTCAATCCTGTCAACACCTTCAAACATGCTGCTCGACACAACCTGGGTTAGTTCCTTATTGAATTCGCCATAAGCATCTACGGCGTCAATACTTATTTCCAGCGCATCATCCGCAACCTTGCCTTCCAGCGCCCGCTCCAAACCCGGAATAATATTCTGCGCACCGTGCAGGTAGACGAGCGGCTCTGCACCTTCGGATGAATCAATCACCAAACCGGCATCATTTTTCAGCGTATAATGGATAGATACAACTTTATTTTTGGCAATTTGCATATGCTTCTCCTGTTCCAGCGGCGGCACACTACGCAATCAACAAATGCAAACAAGCTCTTCCGGTTACAGCAACACCGGTTCTACATACAGTAGAGAAAAATCGGATTCAGGCATATCAAGTGCCGCCATCTCGTCCATAAGATGTTGTCGCGTCAGAGGAATTTCATCAAGAAATTGTGTTTTTCCATCCCGGTAAGCCAGTCGTGCGAAAATACCGATGGCTTTGATATGCCTTTGTAAAGCCGTCAGGCGTAAATTCCGGTGCCATGTATCGAAATCGGCAAAATAGTCAGATAAATGTTCGGGCAACGCCTCAAAAAATACCCGGCTCCAATGCCTGCGCTCCTGTTCCGGGTAATCCTGATAACAGTCATACAACAGCGAAGCCAGATCATAGGTCACCGGCCCCAGCACGGCATCCTGATAATCGATTTGACCCAATGGTAGCAGCCCCTTCGGCAACATCAGATTGCGGCTGTGATAATCCAGATGCACGGGCACACATGGCAATGCTTCCAGCCCTTTCAGCGCAGGTGCCAGCGCGGCATGAAACATATCCCGCTCACTGGCTGAAGGTGTGCTTCCAGCCACGCGAGGCAAATACCAGTCCAGATACAGATCACATTCGCGTTGCATACGCGACACATCGAACAGGGGTAACGTGATTTCCGGATCAGATGCCTGTAACAGGTGCAACTGGCGCAATGCATCATTAAACAGCGGCGATATATCGCCGCCGGAAGCGCTGTAAGTCGCCCATGTTTCATCACCGAAATCTTCCAGCAGCAAAAAACCCTGTTGCAAGTTCACACCTTCCAGCGTGGATACCCTGAGCCCGGCCTGTTCAAACCATGAGCGCACTGCCAGAAATGGCCGTACATCTTCATGCTGTGGCGGCGCATCCATCAGCACATAATGCTGCTTTCCTGACTGATTGCTCCGGGATATTACCCTGAAATAGCAACGGAAAGAGGCATCCCCGGCCAGAGGCGCTATGCTAAAATCCTGCCCCAATATCTCCTGCAACCAGTTTTGCCGGATTTCACCTCTGCTGCCTTCATCCGCCACGGACGAGAAACCCTTTCAATTTTATTTTCTTCTCAATCTTCTGCTGATCAGCTTCAGCGACCGACCTTGAATGGTAAGGCCCGGCATAAATCCGATACCACTGGCCTTTTTCACCCAGATCAACTTTATGGATCAGCGCCGAAAAACCGGCCTGCGACAGTTTATGTTGCATGACCATGGCATCTGATCGCGTCCGGAATGAAGCCAGCTGGATACGGTAAATACCATGCTTCTGTTTGGCGATATCAGGGGAATGACTTCCGGGCTGAAGCGATCCGGCTGTTTTAACTGCCTCGAGCCGGTGTGATGGAACCGGTTTGGCCCTGGTTCCAGAGGTAACTGTTGTCACCGGCATATCGGGCATAGGGGTCGGTGCCACCGGCTGTTTGGGCAATTCCTTGTAAAAACTGAGATCCCCCACTTTGCTATGCGCATCCTGCTGCGCTTTCTGTTTCCACTGCTCAACCGAACCCTCTAATGCTTCGGCCCTGGCTAGCAATAATGTATTTTCAGCCACCTGGATCGCCAATTTTGCTTCAGCGGCATCCACATCCGCATTGTTACCAGCACTATTACCGGTCTGCTGCTGATTGGCCGAACCCAGCCAGTAACCGCCGCCAAAACACAGGGCGGCAATCATGACAATACCCATTGCACTCAACACAGATCCGGAATCTGACCCGGATTTAGCCTGTGTGGACGATTTCATTTGTGCAAAATCCTGCTTAGCCATTGAGCACTCCTGCGCCGGCCCGATTGCAATCCATCACATGCGCTCCGGTGCAGATACGCCAAGAATGGACAATGCATTACGAAGCACCTGCCCAACGGCCCGAATCAGTACAATGCGTGCCGCTGTCAGACGCATATCTTCTGTGACCACCTTGTGTTTGTGGTAAAAACTATGGAAATCCGCAGCCAGTCGCATCACGTATGTCGCCACGCGGTATGCTTCCAGTTGTGTTGCAGCTTTCTTAAGCGTATCCGGATACGCCAGCAGATGGGCAATTAAACGTTGTTCTTCATGCGAGGTCAGTAACGACACATCCACACTATTGGCATCCGCGATTTCAACGCCCTCTTCCGTTGCCTTACGCAAAATCGCGGCAATGCGGGCATGGGCGTATTGCACATAATAAACAGGATTTTCATCATTCTGTTTTTTGGCTGCTTCCAGATCGAAATCGAGTTGGGACTCCACCCGCCGCGTCATGAAATTAAAGCGCACAGCATCAACTCCGACTTCATCAACCACTTCACGAAGGGTGACAAAGGTGCCGGCCCGTTTGGACATTTTCACCGGCTTGCCATCGCGGGTTAAATTGACCATTTGCACGAGGATTACATCGGGTTGGGCATCGGTTTGAATCAATGCTTTCATGGCTGCCTGCACGCGCGTGACATAGCCACCGTGATCTGCACCCCAGATATCAATCATGCGATTAAAACCACGCTGATGCTTATCAAAATGGTAAGCGATATCAGCAGCAAAATAGGTAGCTGTACCATCCTGCTTGGCCAGCGGGCGATCCACGTCATCACCAAAACCGGTGGTACGGAACAATAATTGTTCCACCGGCTGGTAATCGGAAATTTCCTTTCCCCTGGGTGGTGGCAAGACGCCGGTATAGACCACGCCGTCAGCCTGTAAACGCTCAATCAATTCGGTGACACTACCGCTACTGTGCAGACCCTGCTCGGAAAAATACAGATCGAAGCGGATGCCGATGGCATCCAGATCATCCCGGATCATGGCCATATTGGCATCAATCGCCAGTTGCCCGATCTGTTTCAAACGTGCGTTCTCGTCCATCGCCAGCAGGGTATGATAATCATGCGTGGTCAATACTTCGCGAGCGATTTCTACAATATAATCACCGGGGTAAGCCCCTTCGGGAAATTCAATATGCTCGCCCTGTAATTCCTGCATGCGCAGCCAGACACTGTTCGCCAGCACGCTGATCTGGGCACCGGCATCATTGATATAATATTCACGCTGCACATCGTGCCCGACTGCACTGAGTACATTGGCCAGTGCATCGCCCACCACAGCGCCGCGCCCGTGACCCACATGCATAGGACCGGTCGGATTGGCCGATACAAATTCGAGGTTTATCTTTTCTGCATTATCAGCCCCGGTCACACGCCCGTATTGTTCGCCTGCACTGATGATGCTTTTCAGAATCGCCGCTTCACTGGCCTGTTGCAAACGGATATTGATAAAACCGGGGCCGGCAATTTCAGCTTCTTCAACTGCATCCGGCCACTCAACCACTTCCAGAATACGAGCAGCAACCTGTTGCGGGCTCTGCTTTAACACACG
>CAZUVA010000024.1:8645-10943 GCA_964622755.1 uncultured Zetaproteobacteria bacterium | reverse complement strand
TTGGGTATGGGGAAGAAACCGTTATTTTACGCCGCCATTGGCTTGCTGTCAGATTGGCAATCTCTTCAATCATCCCGGTTTACAAGCCGGGCCGTATGAATGGCAAAATCGGCATGGGAGAAGATGCGAATAAAACTGTTTGCAAACCATGAACGGGTCTTGTCGCCTTGATGCTGGTCAAGTCGGTAGCTTTTATATTTGAACTAGGATTTCCGGAATAGTTTTTTTCGAAGTCATCAAGCTGAGGTGATATAATGATAAAATTAACAGTTTTACCACAACCGGATTTCTTTCTGCGGCTGTTGCCGGGCTTTGCGCAGGCTCGGGTGTTCGATCAACTCATGAATAAAATCTTTACCGGGCAAGCACTGGTGCAGTTGCAAGCGCTGGCCGGAAAAAAATTACTGTTTTGCACCCCTGACGGCGAACTTGCGCTGGTCATGTGCATTGGCAGTGATCGCATTCATATTCATCCGCCTTCGGCTGCTGAATCGCCGGATGTAACGATCCGTGGCGATCTGACCGCGCTGGTGGCGCTCTGTCTTGGTCTTGAAGATAGCGACAGCCTGTTTTTCTCGCGCCGTTTGCTGATGACCGGGGATACTGCTGTCGGTTTGATGTTCAAGAATATACTGACCAATCTCGATTTTGATCTGCGCGCCGAGCTGCAAAAGCGCCTCGGCAATCACATGGCTGACAGGCTGTGGGGAATGGGCCGGCAGGCGATCAAAACGATTGAATTTGCCGACCGGCGACTCGCCGATGCCAGTTTGTCCATAGGCCAACACTTCGGCCTGACATCGAATGAAAAGATAAAAGCCCTCGAAACAGAACAGCATCGCCTGAATCAGGCATATGACAGCCTCAAACGCCGTTCGGAAAGACACCTCAGGCCGGTAGCGAAACAGGTAGCCTTGTGACGGTAACCAGGCCGGAGCTTGTCTGCCCGGCCGGCAACCTCCCCGCCCTGAAAGCCGCTGTTGATGCCGGTGGCGATACAGTCTATCTGGGTTTTAGAAACGCCTCCAACGCACGCAATTTCGAGGGCCTGAATTTCAATCGTGAAGAGGCGGAAGCAGGCATTGCCTATGCGCATCAGCGTGGTGCCAGCGTTTTTATCGCCGTCAATACATCGCCCGACCCGCGTGATATTTCGCCGTGGACTTGCTCGATTGATATGGCAGGCGAGCTAGGCGCGGATGCCGTTATCTTGTCCGACATCGCGCTGCTCGATTATGCCAAAGATAAATATCCGTCATTGCGCCGCCATCTCTCCGTTCAAGCCAGCGCCTGTAATTATGAGGCGTTGAACTATTATCAGCGGAAATTCGGCATCAGGCGGGTTGTGCTGCCGCGCGTGTTGACGCTCGATGCGATTCGCAATATATGCAACAAAACACGGGTGGAGATTGAAATATTCGTTTCCGGCGGGCTGTGCGTGATGGCCGAGGGTCGCTGCTGGCTCTCATCCTATATTACCGGTGATTCACCCAATATGAGCGGCGTCTGTTCTCCCGCCCATGCGGTACGCTTTGAAGAGGAAGCGGACAGGCTCGATGTGAAACTGGACGGTATCCTGATCAACCGCTTCGCGCCAGGTGAACCTGCCGCTTATCCTACCCTGTGCAAGGGTCGCTTTGAGGCCTGCGGCAGGCAGGGGCATGTAATGGAGGATCCGTTCAGCCTGAACACACTGGAGATGTTGCCAGAGATTTTTGCAGCAGGCGTACACAGCCTGAAAATAGAGGGCCGCCAGCGTAGCAAACATTATGTGCGTCAGGTGGTTTCAACCTGGCGCGCCGCCGTGGATCATTGCGCGACTTCCCCTGCAGCCTATGCGGTTCAGGATGCATGGATGGCCGATCTCGATGCCACCAGTGAAGGTAGCGCGCACACTGCCGGTGCTTATGTGGATGAGTGGCGATGAGGCCGGAGAAACACCTCAAAATTGCCGTCGGGCCACTGCTGTTTGGCTGGCCCGAAATGAAAATTTCCGAGTTTTACATCCAGCTTGTCGAACAGAGCGAAGCTGATATTTTTTACATCGGCGAAGTCGTTTGTTCTAAGCGCTCCATTTCCGGTGCCATCTGGCAGATTAAACTGGCGGAAAGCCTGCTGGCAAGCGGCAAGGAAGTGGTGCTTTCCACCCTGGCTATGCCCACGACGGAGGCTGAGCTGGAAACAATTCGAGAGCTTGCGGATGCGGCTTCCGGAATGGGCTTGTGCATTGAGGCCAATGACATATCAACTGTCGCCATTGCCCTCGAACACGGCGCAAAATTTATTGCCGGCCCGCAT
>CAZUVA010000024.1:0-8545 GCA_964622755.1 uncultured Zetaproteobacteria bacterium | reverse complement strand
GATATGACCACCCTGGATGCACATGAATTTGCTACCATTAACGGTACGCAGGTGATGTCATATCACCCGTTTACGGTGTTAAACCACTTGCCTGATCTGGCTGCTTTTGGCGTGGACGTCGTGCGGATTTCTCCGCAATCGGAGGGAACCGCTGAGGTGATTGGTGCATTTGCAGCAGTTGCCGCCGACTATGCGGCATCTGCCAGGGCGCTGGAACAGCTATGCGGCGCGCGTCCCGTTGAGGAGATATTCTGCAACGGTTATTATTATGGCAAGCAGGGGCGTTTATGGTTTTCAGGTGCAGGAACGGATCATTCATGAATCACCCCGGTTGATACGCAGATGCCCGGACCGATATTCAGTTTTGGCGATTATTTGAAGCAGCAATTCCGTTATCGGGTTCAAAAAGTGACGGTAAATGCTAACCTGAATTGCCCCAACAGGGATGGCAGCAAAGCCAGCGGCGGTTGTATCTATTGTAATAACAAAAGCTTCAACCCCAACCATGTACGCGATAACCCGGATATCGAGGGTCAGATTGAAGCTGGAAAGCAGGTTGTCCATAAGCGAACCGGAGCGGAAAAGGTGCTGGCCTATTTCCAAGCCTACTCCAATACCTACGCACCGTTGGCGCATCTAAAAACGTTATACGAAAGAGCCCTAGTTCATCCCGGCGTGGTCGGTCTGGTGATCGGTACAAGACCGGACTGCATCAGCCGGGATGTGCTGGATTTACTTGTATCCTATCAGCAACAGGGCTATGAAATCTGGTTGGAATATGGCCTGCAGTCGGCCCATGATTCAACGCTGAAGCGCATTAACAGAGGCCATAGCTTTGCCGAATATGCTGAAACAGTAACCATCACCCGTCAGCTTGGATTGCCGGTATGCACGCATCTTATTCTCGGACTTCCCGGTGAGGACAAGCCCATGATGATGGAAAGCCTGGAACGTACGCTGGATGTGGGAACTGACGGGCTCAAATTTCACCCCCTGCACGTTGTTCGGCATACAAAACTGGCTATGGAATGGAGAAAAAGATACATCTCTCTGCTAGATCAGTCGGCATATGTCCGGCTTGTATGCGATATGCTGGAGCGAACCCCCGCTGGCTGCGTCATCCACCGCCTGACCGGCACCGCTTCAGAAGATGTGTTGCTGGCGCCTGCATGGTGTGTCAGGAAGTGGCAGGTAATCAATGCCATCTATCGGGAAATGGATCGGCGAAACAGCGTTCAGGGTTGCCTGTATACGAAACGGCATGCATCCTCCGGTAAGTACGACAGTGCAGCGCATGGCGATATTGAAAAGGGGAACAGTTTATTGCGGAATAACTCAATACGTTCGTCCAGCATATGAGACATGCCTGGTGCAAAAGATGAATTAATGTTCTTGCCTCTTGAAACCTCAAAGGTTGCCGATCAACTGAAACGTGGCGCCATTTTACTTACAGCTTCTCAGCAGTTGGCGATGGACTGGAAACGCCGGCTGATTTCAGAGTCAGGCCATGCGATTTATGAAACACCTGTTGTGTTGACCTGGCAGGCATGGTTGCGTGAACTGGCGATTGAACAGGCTTCTATGCCTGTGGCTTTGAATCACATGCAGGAAAACTGGCTTTGGGAACAGGTGATTCGGGCGGATTTATCGAAGATGACAGCTTTGTCGGGGCAATCTGCCGCCTCTGTGCGCGGGCTGGCAGGGCATGCGCGTGATGCGTATGCGTTGATGCAGGAATATCGGATTGATATTGGCGAACTGGCGTGCGCTGGAGAAGAGGCCGATGCACTGATGCGCTGGATTGGCGCTGTGCGCAAACAACTGGATGATAGCGCTTTATGCGGGCGCATGCTGGCCGCAGATGTCGGGCCGCAGTTGCTTCAATGCATGGGCGATATCGACACGCCAGAAAGACTGTTGCTGGCCGGATTCGATGTGTTTACGCCGATGCAGCAAGCGTTGCTGTCGGCGTTGCAGGGGGCGGATGTTCGTCTGGAGCAGGTGCAGGATGAATCAAAGACTGAGGCCAGTACATTATATGTATGCGCTGATGTGCAGGCGGAATGCAATCATATCGCGACGCGAGTCAGAACTGTGCTGGATGAATATCCGCAAGCACGCATTGCCATTTCAACCAGTGAAGCCGTGAAAGATACTTCTGTATTGCGCAGGGCGATGAATGATGTGCTGATGCCTGAATATTGCTGTGATCCGGCGTGTGCTATGCCTGCAGTTAGCATGAGCGGGGATGTATTGAGTGATACGCCGATGATTCGGCAGCTACTGCACATGTTGACCTTGGCCGGCGCATATGTGCTTTCGTTTGATGAATGTTCTTCACTGTTGTTTTCACCGTGGTTAAAGGGCTTTGACGACGAATATATTGGGCGCGCTGAACTCGATGTGATATTCAGACGACAGAATCGCCACAGCATGACATTTAAAAGCCTGTTACATGCTGCTGATGTGCAGGCGTTACCGGGATTATTGTCGGCGCTGAAGGTGCTGGCTGGCTGGAACAGGCATCAGCGTCCGGCCAATGACTGGGTGAAGGCGGTGCATGAGTTGCTCAAGCAGACCGGTTTTGTGCGGTTAGATTTAGATAAGACCGGCTCAGATAAGACAGGTTCAGATAAAACCGACTCGGATCATGAGGTACAGCGCAGCAATCTGGAAATTCGCCAGATGAATGCGTTTCGTGATGTGCTGATTTCTTTGGTCGCTGTGGATGCGATGGGAGAATCGCTTTCGTGGATGCGTTTTTTAGCATTGCTGCGCACGGGATGTTCAGAAGTTCGGTTGGCGCAGGCGGCGAAATATCCCAATGTGACGGTAATGCCGCTGACGCAGATGGCCGGTTTGCAATTCGATCACATTTTTGTGATGGGGCTGGATGATGAAGCGTTTCCATCGCCGGTGCGCCCCTATCCATTATTGCCTGCCGGCGTGCAGAAGAAATATGCACTGCCGGGTAGTATCGGGACAATCGTATATGAAGCCGCGCAACGACTTTGGACATCGTTGTTGCGGTCGGCTCCGAATGTGGAAATATCGTATGCCCGACAGCGTGATGACAAGGAAGTGTTTGTCTCATCCTTTATTGCTGACCTTGAGGTACACGCGTGTATTGCTTTAGAAACGCAACCATTGCCGTTAGAGACGGAGGGCATGGATGATGATTTAGCTGTGCCATTGCCAGTCGGTCAGGCCGTGCGTGGCGGCACATCGGTTATCGGTAATCAATCGGCATGTCCATTCAGGGCGTTTGCCACGCATCGTCTGGGCATTGCCGCGCTTGGGGAAACCACACCGGGAATTGAAGCGACCAATAAGGGTTCGCTGATTCATCTGGCTCTGGAATATATATGGCAGAAACTGGGACGGCAGGCTGCACTGGCTGCGCTTGATACAGATGAAACGATAGCATTGGTTGATGCGGCCATTGATCACGCATGGACTGAAGCTTATGTGGTGGCGGATAGCCGAACGCGGGATTATGAGAAAAAACGCATGCGGCGCGTGCTGCTGGAATGGTTGGAACTGGAATTGAATCGGCCTGATTTCAGGGTGGCGGCAACTGAAACGCCATATCACATGCAGTTGCCGGAATTGTCCGATCATCAATTCAAGGTGAATATCAAGGCGGATCGCATGGATGTGGATGCATCGGGCAGGCGCATTCTGATTGATTATAAAACCGGTGCCAAACAATCCGCAGCCAAATGGTTGAACGAACGCATAGAAGCACCACAGCTACCCCAATATGCGCTGGCGGCAGGGTTGGGTGTGGATGATGCAGTGACATTTGCGCGTGTGCGCAGCGGCGATATGGAATATGAAGGTTTGTGCGGCGAGGATATTGGCATCGAAGGCATCATGGCTTGCGACGGGCAGCGGGGCAGGCCGGAGGATTGGCAGACAGTGCTAGACGACTGGAAAACGCATATCAATGCGTTGGCGACGGAGTTTGTGGAAGGGCGTTGTGACGTATCGCCGCGAGATGTTCATGCCTGCAAGTATTGCAGTTTTGAGGCGATTTGCCGGATTGAGGAAATCGGTCAGATTGATGAATAATTCATGGATGAGTGATTCATTGATCAGCGGTTCATTTATTTTTTGTCATGCCCGCGAAAGCGGGAATCCAGCCTTGTCATTCATCCATGCTGCCATGGATACCCGCCTTCGCGGGCATGACGATACTTTTATGGAAAAAACATGAGTGCGAAAATACGGCGTAAGGCGCGCCAGCCAGCCGATTCTTTTCTGGTGCAGGCACCGGCCGGTTCCGGCAAAACGGAATTGCTAACGCAACGTATTCTGGCCTTGTTGGCCATCGTGGATGAGCCGGAAGAAATCCTGGCGCTTACCTTTACGCGCAAGGCGGCGGCTGAAATGCGTCAGCGGGTACTGGCATCGCTGATTGCCCCGCAACCGGATGCGTCTGAAACGCATAAAATGGAAACGTGGAAGCTGGCCCGACAGGCCATGCAACGATCCGATGAGCAAGGCTGGCATTTAAGCCGCCATCCGGCTCGTTTGCGTATTATGACGCTGGACAGTTTAACCTTCTCGCTAGCTCGGCAACTGCCCCTGTTGTCCGGCATGGGAGAGATGCCAACGCCATCGGAGCATGCCCAGGCTATGTATCGCCAGGCGGCAGAAGCGGCGCTGAATGAAGCGATGCGTGATTTTCCTGATGCGGCGGAGTGCGTATTGCTGCATCAGGATCACAATGCGGTGGCGGTGATCGGTTTATTGGCCGATATGCTGGCTAAACGGGAACAATGGTTGACCGAAATTGCCGAGCACGGGCGCGATATGCAGGGCTTGCGACAAATGCTGGAATCCAATCTGGCTGATCTCATGATGCAGATGCTTTTGGATTGCGATGCACTGATGCCGGTGCAGGTGAAAAACGAACTGCCTGCCCTGATGCGCTTTGCTGGAGCACAGACGGAAGATGAAACCCTTCAACAGTTTGAATGGCCGGTTGCTAAGCTGGAAGCGCTGGAATCATGGCGACATATCGCTAATTTCTTACTGGTGGCGAAAGCTGATTTTCGCAAACCCGGCGGCGTCAATGCGCGGCTGGGTTTTCCGACCGGAAAAGCATTTGCTGAACCCAAAGCACAGTTTAAGCAACTACTCGATGCTTTGGTGGTAATACCCGGTCTGGCCGAAGCATTGCATGATCTGCGCGGCCTGCCACCCAGTCCTGATATCGACGATCAGCAATGGCAAGTGCTGGAATCGTTGTTTGTGCTGCTGGTGCTGGCCAATAAACATCTGCAGTTACAATTCGCTCAACAGGGCGAGGCCGATTTCACCGAGATTGCGCTGCGCGCCATGCATGCGCTCGGCGCGGGAGAGGCCGCACCGGGCGATTTGCTGTTGAAACTGGATTATCGTATTCACCATATTCTCGTCGATGAGTTTCAGGATACCTCGTTGCTGCAAATGCGTTTATTGCAGTGCCTCACCGATGGCTGGCAGGAAGGCGATGGCAGGCATCGCAGCCTGTTTATGGTCGGTGATCCGATGCAGTCGATTTATCGTTTCAGAAAGGCCGAAGTTGGCCTGTTCCTCAATGCCGCCAATAATGAAGCTGGTCTGCCATTCGTTGAGGCAGTGCAACTGGAGCGTAATTTCCGGTCTTCTCCTGCTATTGTCGATTGGGTGAATGCGGCATTTCAATCGATTTTTCCTGATCGACAGGATGTGATTTCCGGCGCGGTTTCCCATGCGCGGGCCTCGGCTGCATTGTCACATGCCGGTTCGGTGAATCTACATCTGCAACACGGAGAAGATGCAGCGCAGGAAGCCGATGATGTGGTTAAACTGGTGCGCCGGACGCAATCAGAGGGGGGAGAGAAAAAACTGCGTACCGGCATTCTGGCTCGCTCGCGCAAACATCTGCGCGCCATCATGCCCGCTCTAACGGAGGCCGGTATTGCCTTTCGCGCCATCAAAATTCTACCCTTGAACAGCAGGCCGGAAGTGCGTTTGTTGCGCGCCCTGTTGCGTGCATTGCTGCATCCGGCAGATCGCGAATCGTGGGCTGCATTGTTGCGAGCGCCGTGTTGTGGTTTAGAGAATTACGATTTGCATGTGTTGTTGGAAGGACATGCTGAACCGGTCTGGCAGTTAATCGGAGATGATGCGCTGATAAAACAACTGAGTATTGATGCGCAGGCGCGGCTTGCATTTCTGCGCCAGGCGCTTGCGCCGTGTCTGGCAAATAGTGGAAAAATACCCGTGCGCGATTTGCTGCAAGCGGCATGGTTGCATTTATCGATGCCAGCGCTGATTGATATGACGGCCAGCCTGAATGTGGATACGGCGCTATCGCTGATTGAGTCGCTGGAAGAAGGGGGGCGCGTTGATTTTGCCCTGCTTGATGAGCGACTGGAAAAACTCTATGCCGCACCCGATGCATCCGAGGCGGCTAGACAAGTGGAATTGCTGACCATGCACGGTGCCAAAGGCTTGCAATGGGATACGGTCATTCTGCCGGGGCTGGGTCATAAAGGCGCTGGTGTTGATTCGCCGTTATTGGCTTTTACCGAGGTGGCAGTTTCCGGTGGCGCGATGCCATTGATGGCGGCAAGAGCCGCCACTCGTCAAAAGGATGCCCTTTATTCTCTGGTTAGAAAAGTTGAATATAGTAAATATAATAATGAATTACAACGCTTACTTTATGTAGCTTGTACGCGACCGGAAACAACGCTGCATTTGCTTGGCCATGTTTCTGAACGTACCGGAAAGGCGGCAGCGGGCTCGCTGTTATACCTGTTGCTATCTGGCGACGAAAACTGTTTCGGCGCACAATTATTCAATATCGAGGCCGTAGAGCAGACTGCCAATACCGGTCGGCAAGCGCTGCAAAGGGTAAAATACGTTGCAGCCATAACTCCGCTTGAAATTGCCAGTCAAAGCGAGCCGGAAACCGAATATGTATGGGCCGGCGCGGAGGCGGCCCCTGTCGGCAATGCGTTGCATGCCGCGCTGCAATATATCGCGGAGGTCGGTATTGAACATTGGGGGAAAGTGCAAACAGAGGCAGCTTTGAAACGCATGTCCCGCATGTTGGCGGCAGAGGGCATGTCCGGCACGCTGCTGGAAACGGCCTCAGCTCGCTGCGCCGATGGTTTATATCGCGTATTGCGCAGTGAGAAAGGGCGGTGGATATTATCGGATCAACACCAACAGGCGCGTAGTGAATGGGCGCTGAGTTCGGAATATGAGCATCATATCTCTCATCATGTGATTGATCGCAGTTTTATAGATAATGACGGTATTCGCTGGATTATTGATTACAAAACCGCCGCGCACGAAGGCGGGGGGCTGGGTGTATTTCTGAATGAAGAGGGTAAACGCCATGCCCCTCAGTTGCATCGCTATGCAGCCATTGTAGCCCAACTGGAGCCAGAGCGTGAGATCAGAACTGCGCTCTATTTCCCCATGCTCGATGCATGGAAAGAAGTGGTCGTATAAAAAAAGCTGCCCGCAGGCAGCCTTATGTTTTGTCTTTCCTCTACGTCCTTAGCGTCCTCTGCGGTGAATGCTTTTGACCTTACTTTTTGGTTTTCGGCGTAGCGCGTTTGCGTTCGTGTTCTTTGAGGAAACGTTTGCGCAGACGAATCGAAGTCGGTGTAATTTCCACCAGTTCGTCATCGGAGATGAATTCGATGGCGCGTTCCAGACTCAGATTCAATGGTGTTACCAGATCAATGGCGTCATCTTTGCCGGAAGAACGCACATTGGTCAGCTTCTTTTCCTTGATCGGGTTGACTGTCATGTCGGCATCGCGGTTGTTGATACCGATGATCATGCCTTCATAGACCTTGGCGTTAGCGCCGATAAACATTTTGCCGCGTTCCTGCAATTTCCATAGCGCAAAGGCCACCGATTCGCCATTTTCCATGGAAATCAGCACGCCGTTAATACGGCCGCTGGGCAAGTTGCCAATGAACGGACCATATTCATGGAACACATGATGCATGATGCCGGTGCCGCGTGTGTCGGTTAAAAATTCGGAGGTATAACCAATCAGGCCACGCGTCGGGCTCATGAATTCGATGCGGGTGGAGCCATCTTCATTGGTTTGCATGTGGGTCATTTCTGCGCCGCGTTTGCCCAGTTTTTCAATGACTGAGCCCTGATATTCAGCTTCCACATCCACCGTTACGCTCTCATACGGTTCCTGCTTGACGCCATCAATCTCACGCACAATCACATGCGGACGCGATACGGCCATTTCAAAGCCTTCGCGACGCATGGTTTCCAACAAAATACCGATATGCAGTTCGCCGCGACCGGAGACTTTATAGACATCCGCCTTATCGGTTTCTTCTATGCGCATGGCCACATTGGTACGCACTTCTTTCATCAGGCGATCACGAATCTGGCGCGTGGTGATGAATTTTCCTTCTGTGCCTGCCAGCGGGGAATTGTTGACATGCAGTTCCATGGTCAGGGTTGGTTCATCCACATGGATCACCGGCAAGGCGATCGGATTGTCTTTTTCGGCAATGGTTTCACCGAT
>CAZUVA010000023.1:0-11076 GCA_964622755.1 uncultured Zetaproteobacteria bacterium | reverse complement strand
GCTGTCGTAACACAGCCTGATTTGCGTGAAAACCTAATGCAAAAACACCAGGTTATGAGTGCCTGGCTACCTTACCAGCTGATAACCACGGATTTGTTCTCACTGATCAATAACAAGGATGGAGTACTCAACACAGCGGACTATCCGGCATTGGAGTTTGAGATGGCCAGACTACAGGAGAGTGGTATTCCTGAATTCAGGAAACGGCTGCTGGCTCATTTCGATATTCATCAGGTTGAACAGGCCATGCCGATTACAACGGAAACATTTCCTGCTGATTTCATAGCCCATGCTAAAGAGCGCCTTGGAATATCTTCTATTACAAAGCGCTGGCGAACACTCATCAAGAGTGAACTTGTAACAACAGAGTCCCTCGGGATAAAAGAAAAAATGGCCGAACTGAAATTCAGAAAAGTCAGAATGGAAGTCATGCAGACAGCAGATAATATCCATGCCTATGGCTATCAACTTATCAAGTTGAGGCGTTATGCTGAAGCAATTACCGCTTTTCATGATGTTCTGAAGCAGGATCCGGAGCATGACAATGTATATTATAATCTGGGCGTATGTTTCGAGAAACTGGGGCAGCCCGATAAGGCATTGGAGAGTTTCAGACATGAATTAGTCATTGATCCTGAGGATCAGGATGCCAGCTACCGTATTGCCAGACTTCTTGTACAGATAAAGCAGTATGATCAGGCTCTGAAAGCGCTGAATATTTATATCTCACATCAGGGGATCAGCAGAGGCAAAGCCTATTTTTACCGTGCCGTTGCCCATCATGCCTTGGGCCATAGACAGCAGGCCAGAGCTGATTTGATGCAGGCTATGCGTTTGGGTGGGAATGAAAAAAGAATGGCTGAGCAGTTGAACCTGTTAGGAAAACGCTGATTCATTCAGTGTTTCCGTACAGCCCATGGATGATTCGTGCCACAGCAGGAATAGCAATCAAATCAGGTTAGGCGCTTATGGCTTGATCACACAAAAAAAGGCGGCCCGAAGGCCACCCTTGATTTTAGCCTGAACAGCAATCAATAATGATTAAATCTTGCCTCTTGCTACAGCTTCAAAAAGTGCTTTAGCGGCTTCTTCTTCATGACCTTTGATTAGTTTTTTATACTGACCTGTCATCATCTTAGCTTTCTTTTCCCACTTAGAGTTTGCAGTAATAACCTTGCGGTCTTCGACCTTAAAGCCATCCGCAAAAACCTTAGCCAACGTAGCTTCATCACCATATGCGTCCGCTACATCTTTCCAAGATGGTCCGGTTTTTTTCTTACTTACGGCATGACAAGCCTTACATTTCTTGACATTAAAGCTGCCAGCAGATGCTTCAGTTACTGCAAAACCACTCATTACAAACGCAGCCGCAGCTGCAATCATCAATGTTTTTTTCATAAATAAATCCTCCTCTCGAATTTGGAAACGACTTGCTAGCGCAAAATCGCTTACCGTGCAATCATAACATGGGTTTTTCGATGCTCCAGTGGCAATGAATGCGCCTGCAAGTGGAAAATATCCCCATCAGCAGTTTCCGCGCACCATTTATCCGCCCCGCACGATAAATTCACCATCTTCGATATCGGCAACAACACGTCCACCTGCCTGTACATCACCGCTAATAAGCAGGCGTGCCACGGGTGTTTCCAGATGTTCCTGAATAAATCGTTTCAGTGGCCTGGCACCAAACACCGGGTCATAACCTGATCTGCCGATCCAGTCGATAGCCAAATCCTTAATATCCAGTCTTACCTGCTGTTCGCCAAGTCTCTGCTCCAATTCTGCCAGAAACAGTTTAACAACATCTGCAATTACGGATCGGGTCAACGGACTAAAAATCACCGTATCATCGATCCGGTTGAGAAACTCGGGGCGAAAATGCTGTTTAAGAGCCGCCAGCACCTGCATACGTGCAGCTGCATCGACACGGCCCTCAGTATCAATACCGTTGAGCATAAATTCAGAACCGATATTGCTGGTCATAATGATGATCGTATTCTGGAAATTCACTGTGCGACCATGGCTATCGGTCAGGCGACCATCATCCAGCAGTTGCAACAATACATTAAATATATCCACATGCGCTTTTTCCATTTCATCCAGCAGCAGCACTGAATAGGGCTTGCGACGAATCGCTTCTGTCAACTGCCCCCCTTGCTCAAAACCGACGTATCCCGGCGGTGCGCCAAGCAGGCGCGAGACAGCATGTTTCTCCATATATTCGCTCATATCGATACGCACCATATTGTCTTCGCTACCAAACAAAGTGCGTGCCAAAGTGCGTGCCAGTTCGGTTTTGCCAACCCCTGTCGGACCCAGAAACAGGAAGGAGCCAATAGGACGATGCTGATCACGAATGCCAGCCCGGGCACGCAGCACTGCATCGGCTACCGCCTTCACCGCCTCATCCTGCCCGATTACACGCTCGTGCAACACCGACTCCAGACGCAATAATTTATCGCGTTCTCCCTCCATCAGTCGAGTCATTTGAATACCCGTCCAGCGCGAAACCGCTTCGGCAATATCTTCCTCACTGACCGTTTCACTAATCAGGGTTTTATTCTCCGCCATCATGGTTTCGGCATCAGCCAACTGTTTCTCCAGTTCCGGCAGCTTGCCATATCGCAGGCTGGCCACTTTCTCCAGATTATAACCGCGCTCGGCCATTTCGATATCCAACCGCACCTGCTCAATAGACTCGCGCAAGTTCTGTACCTGCCCCATGGCACCCTTTTCACGTTCCCAGCGAGCCCGCATAGCATCACGCTCTTCTTGCAGATCGGCCAATTCCTTGCAGAGGATTTTCAGACGTTTCTTGCTGGCTTCGTCCGACTCTTTTTTCAGCGCAGTTTCCTCGATTTCCAGACGCATAGCGCGACGTGTCACGGCATCCAGTTCAGATGGCATGGAATCCATTTCAGTGCGAATCGAGGCGCAGGCTTCATCAACCAGATCAATGGCCTTATCGGGCAGAAAGCGGTCAGAGATATAACGATCGGACATAGTCGCTGCCGCCACCAATGCCCCGTCGCTGATACGCACGCCGTGATGCAGTTCAAAACGCTCGCGCAAGCCACGTAAAATAGAAACCGTATCTTCGACATCCGGTGCATCGACCACAATCGGCTGAAAACGTCGCTCCAGTGCCGCATCTTTTTCGATATGCAGTCGGTACTCGTCGAGTGTTGTTGCACCGACACAGTGCAGTTCTCCCCGGGCCAGCATGGGTTTAAGCATGTTGCCGGCATCGGAACTGCCCTCGGTTTTGCCGGCTCCGACAATGGTATGCAATTCATCGATGAACAGTAGAGTCTGCCCTTCCGATTCCTTGATTTCCTTAAGCACAGCTTTCAGACGCTCTTCAAATTCGCCACGGTATTTGGCACCAGCCATTAATGATGTCATATCCAGTGCAAACAGACTGCGATTTTTTAACCCTTCAGGCACATCGCCGGATACAATGCGCTGCGCCAGCCCCTCGGCAATCGCCGTCTTTCCCACCCCCGGCTCACCAATCAGTACCGGATTATTTTTTGTTTTCCGTGACAGAATACGAATCACCGAACGTATCTCTTCATCGCGACCGATCACCGGATCCAGCTTTCCGGATCTGGCCAGTTCGACCAGATCATTGCCATACTTTTTCAGCGCCTCATATTGTGATTCAGGAGCATCGGTTGTCACCCGCTGGTGACCGCGCACCTGCTCCAGTATTTCAAGAAAACGCTCCCGAGTTATGCCGTTTGCAATAAAAATCATGCCTGCATCACTGTTATTACCTTCAGCAATCATGGCCAGCAACACATGTTCAACAGAGATATATTCATCCTGCATTTGCACTGCTTCATCACCGGCTTTCGCCAACAGTTGCTGCAGGCGCTGAGTGATATACACCTTATCTGCCTCGATAGCGCTACCGCTAACTTTCGGGCGTTTAGCCAGCGATTGCTGCACTGCTATTTTAAAGGCTTCCGGAGAGGCTTCGGCACGCTCAAGCAATCGCGGCGTCAACCCATCCTGCTGTGCCAATAACTCAACCAGCATATGTTCGCCATCCACCTGTTGATGGGACAAACGCACCGCTAACTGCTGCGCTGCAACAAGCGCCTCGTTGACTTTCTGCGTCATGCGACTCATATCCATCTCAGCACTCCTTGTAATTAAGTTAAAATAATTTCGGCCTGCAGTATTTGCTATGTGGGGCTAAAAGTTCAGGAATCCAAGGTGTGTGCAAAGCGCCCAAACAAGAAACTTCAGTCAGCAAAATTGCGCATGCGTACAAATCCGGGAAACCCGCAGCGGTGCATGGAAATTCCGACATATCCAGGATCAGATCATTGAAATTCTGCCACTCATCGAAATATGGCCCCGGCCTGAATAGGCCAGTATCTACTCATCGCCTAGTGACCGGGAAGTTCTACAACAAAGACAGATACTGTCGCTGATGCAACCGGGTTGGAATTGGCAATCTCCACAATCAGGTCATCATCTCCGGAAGGATTATTGAATTTCGTCTGAAATTCATGATTACCCACATGATAACTTCTCTGCTGTAGTTCAGTTTTCTCACGTTCCTCTTTCACTCTGACTATTCTGAATGTAAGTGGCCCCGAACTTTGGGAAACCATGGTAACTTCATAGTTTCCGGGGCGGTTTGGCATATCGAAAAATTCACGCGATTTGCTGAATGGCGGCACAATGGCATCGCGGGAATAGAGATAATCCTTGTCGAGTTCAAAGCCGTCAGCCTCGAAAACCCAACCACCAAGCAGCATTGGTGCCAGCATTATCAGGCCAGTCAAACGGCTCATGGATTCTCTTTCACTTCAATATCATATTTATCACATAAATAACGCATTTTATCCTTGGCACGATCCCCAAAACCCAGCCAGCGCCCAGCCCTCGCTTTGATATGATGATTGCGCTCCAGCGCCGCTTCCACCAGACGCTTTTCAAATGCAGCTACCGCTTTTTCCGCCCTGATCCCCGAATCCGGCAATTGCCGGAGCCACAATTGCAGCGGATCATCATCTCCTCCGGCCAGTTGAGGCCCGGTCAGTGAAGGAATTGATTCCACGACCGGCGTAGCCGCCAATACGACAGCCCGCTCAATCACATTTTCCAGCTCGCGCACATTACCCGGCCAGCTATAGCGAGCCAGCTGCTCCATCACATCATCGGAAAGTGCATCCATACGCTTGCCGCACATGGCTGCCTTACGCAATAAAACCGCTTCGCTCAATTGAGGCAAGTCCTCGATATGTTCCCTTAAAGGCGGCACCTCGATTTCTACCACATGAATGCGGTAATAGAGATCATCACGAAAATCACTTGTCGCCACCTTTTGTTCTAAATCCTCGCGGGTAGAACAGATCAAACGCACATCAGTCTGGATAATCGCCTCACCACCCAGCCGCGAAAACTCTCCGCTCTCCAGAGCCCTGAGTAATTTTCCCTGCACCGGCAATGGCAATCCCGCCACTTCATCAAGAAACAACGTGCCTCCACTGGCCCGCTCAAACCAGCCCAGCTTGCGTTTTCCTGCGCCCGCAAAAGCGCCTTTTTCATAGCCGAACAGTTCCGATTCCAGTGACTCGACGCTCATAGCAGCACAATTAATAGCAATAAACGGTTGCTTGGCCCGTGAACTTGCTGCATGTAATTGTCGTGCAACCAGTTCTTTTCCCGTCCCCGTTTCGCCGCGAACCAACACCGTAGACGGAGCTGAAGCCACTTGAGAAATCATCGTTCGAAGCGCCTGCATAGCCGCTGATTCACCTAATAGTTCATTATTGACCCGGGTTTCCAGTGCGCGCTGCATTTCCTGCTCTCGCATGGCCTGCCAGTGCGCCTGCATACTGCGATCAATCGTGCTCTTGACCTCATCGGGGTCGAAAGGCTTACCGAAAAAATCAAGTGCCCCCGATTGCTGTGCCCGCAATGCCAGCGCTCGCTCATCATGCCCGGTAATAACCACCACCGGCGTATCCGGACTCTCCAGACGCAGTTTATCCAGATAACCCATACCGATTTCCGGGTTGTCCGGTTCAGGTGGAAGAGCAAGATCAAGCACAACCAGATCCACGCGGTTGCCGGCCAGAGCCTTATCGGCAGCTTCCAGGTCGCCCGCCTCAAGAATCATGTAGGATTCCTTCAACAACAATTTCAAGTTCAGACGATTGATATCATTATCATCGACTACCAGCACAGTTTGCTTCATCATCTTTTCTCCTTCCGGTCGAAATCCTTCTCACCAAGGCTGTTTAGATCAGACTTATTCTGCCACAACGGCAGGCGAACAATGAAGGTGGAACCTTTACCCACGCCACCGCTTTCGGCGGTAATAGTTCCGCCATGCGCCTCGACGATTCTGCGACTCAGATAAAGCCCGACGCCCAAGCCATTACTCTTGCTGGTTGCAAAAAGATGGAATAACCGTTGCTTGATAAACGTTTTTGTCATGCCACAGCCTTGATCCTGCACACGCACTTCTGCCAGGTTACGATGGGCATTCTGACCCTGTTCACCGTATTCTATTGATTCGACCAATCGCGCCTCTATGCATATCACCCCTTGGCCCTTCATTGCCTGAACCGCATTATCATACAAATTCTCGAACACGCCCTGCAATAAATCCGCATCTCCGACCACGGCGGGTAAAGCTTCAAGATCCTGATTGATCTGCAGCGATTCCGGCCACAATCGATCACGAATGCTGGATTTCAGTAAATCCGCCAAATCCAGCGGCGCAAGGAGTGGATCGACCGGCGCATTGGGATCGGACATCCGCTGCATTAATGTCTGCATGCGACCAGTCACTTTACGAATGGCGGTGAGCATGCGTTGCACATCCTCCTCACCCAGTTTTCCGGAACCGAGATGATGGGCCAGAAAAGAGAGATCATGCAAACGGTTTTTCAGATCATGGGAGTGTAGTTGGCGGGTAACGCGGGATAGTGAATCCAACCGTGCGGCTTCAGCCTGTTGATGCGTCAAACGGGCATGCTCCAGACTCATGGCCGAAAACCTGGCCAGTGATTCCAGACTTGCACGCTCTTCCGTATCCATAGGCCGGCCATCGCGCCTCGGCCCAAGCCATAGCCAGGCTTCACCATTGGCCGCGGGCAGTTTCAGACGCAGGGCATAATCAGCATGCGTTTCATTATCATGTCCAGCCTCAATCAGCGGCGCATCTGACGGAAAGGAAAACCATCCGCCATCCGGCAATCCGCGTTCATCCAGTGCGGCATAACGCCGATAACTGACCATACAGATACGCTCTAACAAGGCACGCCCCACATCCTCAATCGGCAATTGAGCCAAATCACCAGCTCCCAGTTGTCTGATAGCTGCCAGCATATCCAGTTGGTGGCGAAAAAAGATGCGATCCAGCCCGCGCTGCAGGCTCTGAACCAGCGGCGCATACCCGAAGGCAGCTGTAATCGCGGCAATGACCATAGCCCAAACCGAAACCGGCTGACTGGTAGCAGCATACACCGCCGATTCGGCCAGCATCAGCACCAGTACAAATACAGCAATCGCCGCAAGTGTAGCTGCTAAATAAGCAAATGAATGCACCACGCGCCTGAAGCTGAAAATCAGACGCAACGAAGAAACAAGTTCGTCAGCTATCGGCCAGCTCCAACCGCTCGAATACACCGTCCAGTTCACACTCGAAATCCATCATGACCTGACGTAAGCCGTCCAGCGGCTTGTCCGTAAGCGGCACCAATGGAAGACGCAATTCTTCCTCCATCCAGCCAAGCAGATGGCAGGCAGCCTTAACCGGAATCGGATTGGCCTGAACGAACAGCTCCTGATTAAGCCTGCGCATAGCAAACTGTGCACTTCTGGCTGTATCCAGATCACCGATATGCATGGCATGGGTTAATGCAAGCATCGTTTTCGGCGCGATATTGGATACCACGGAAATCACCCCGCCACCGCCAAGCGCCATAAATGGCATCACACTGGCATCATCGCCCGAATAAAACTCAATACGTCCTTCGCAGGCCGCCATGGTATGCAACAACTGCTCCATATTGGCTGTTGCATCCTTAATGCCAATAATATTGGACACATGGGACAATCGCCCCACGGTTTCGGGGAGAATATTTGAATTGGTACGACCCGGCACATTGTATACCACCTGCGGTATATGTACGGCATTCGCGATCACCTTGTAGTGTTGATATATCCCTTCCTGGGTCGGCTTGTTATAATAGGGGGAAATCAGCAATGCGCCGTCGGCGCCGAGGGCCTTGGCTGCCGCCGTCAGTTCGATTGACTCAGCAGTATTATTGCTCCCCGTCCCGGCAATCACCGGCACACGTCCGGCTACCTGCTCGACAGCAATGCGAATCACCTGCTTGTGTTCATGAAAGGATAGCGTAGCCGCCTCACCGGTTGTTCCGGCAGGCACCACGCCATTCACGCCTGCTTCAACCTGCCGTTCCAGATGGAGACGGAAGGCATTTTCATCAATCTTATCGTTTGAAAATGGTGTAACCAGTGCAGTCATCGTGCCGTGAAACATCCAAGCCTCCCTGTTAGCAATGATGAGTCATCGCGTGTGGCAGAACTATAACCGCTGTGCACGATCGAGAAAGAGAATATCTCAAAACACTGCATATCCTCCAGATCTGCTGGGGAGGCATTCGCAGTTTGACAATTCCGGGAATCCCACAGTAACTCTAAAGCGTGAGCCTCTGGCTCAGTAAATGGCGCTTCGAGAGGCCCACAAATCAAAGCCTCCGGCTTTACCGGAGGATCTTTATATTCTACTGAATAAATACTGAAACTGGGCGGAAATCGATTCAGGCATCTATGCCTTTTACAATAATTTCCACACGGCGGTAATAGGGATTCTTTTGCGCGATTTTGCTGGCGGGTAGAAAAATTGGCCTCCCTTTTCCTGTTGCATTGATGGCCGGATCGCCAACGCCGTGCTGATGCAGATAATCCGCCACTGCAATCGCCCTGTGCTCGGACAGGGTTTTGTTTGCTTTGACCGATGAAGCATCATTGGCATACGCCACAACAGTGACCGTGGATTGGCCATGCTTCTGCACAGCCCTGGCAACATCATCCAGCGCCTGACGTCCCTGTGCGCTTAATTCGGAAGAACCTATAGGAAATTCAGCGCCGTGATCCATGGTAATCTTCAACACATCGGGTTTGATCCGCTCGACATACACATCACCATTTTTACTGCCTTCAGACAAACGGATTTCCTTTTCCTGCTGATTCATGCGATCAACCACAAGATTACCCACCACATAACCGGAGGCTGCACCGGCCAGTGCGCCGGCCACGGCCAGGCCTGCCGAATCCGAACTCGCAGTTGATGCTGCTGCGCCAACACCTGCGCCAATGCCAGCGCCGACAACCATCATCACTGCGATAATTTGTTTATCTTCCTTACTAAGAGGCTTATGGCTCGGCGCACAGGAGGAAACCAGCACCAGCGTCAGGCATAACATCGAACAAAAGCGCAACATCAACATATCTGTTTGTCGCATGGCCGCTGCATTCTTACACGCAAATTGCCAACGCAAAACCGATATCGCGGGCATAATTCAGGAAATTTTCTTCAACCCCTGATATTCTTCCACTTCCACATAGACACAGCGTGGATAGATCGGGCCGATGTCAACAACCACCCAGCTGTTATCCCTGAGCCCCAGTTCAACATCAAACACATCACCTGTTTCAACCAGATCGAGAATGACTTGCGGCAACATAATCGGGCCTACACTTTCACCCTGATTCTCGAAGTTGAAATGCAGGCAACCCTGGGCAATTTCCGATATCCGGCCATGGCCTTCAACAAATCGTGAAAATCGCTTGCCTCTCATGCGTGGAGATACCCCGGTTCCAGAGCGTACAAAGTGGAACAGCACCTGCGATAGCCTCGCCACACGCGTTGCCGCCGGAACGACATCATCCAGAATTTCAGCAAAACCGAGATACTCATTTTGATTCCACCAGCCATGTGCATGAATAAATCCAACCCATAATTCCAGGATTTTTGCGTAGGTTTGAATCAGCTCGGCATCGCCTGTTTCCCGCAGCATAAACCAGCCCAAAAAATCACGCAGATGCTCTGGATCAAGCGATTTCAGAGGCAACACACCCAAATCACCGGGTGGTTCAACATCACCCTGAAGCAAATCCGTCATATGCGCCTCAAGACTCGCCTCCCAATCGGCATAATCATCCCCCTCGGGCATTTCCTGATCCTGAAACAGATCGGAAAAATGTAACAGATACTGGGTAAATGCTTCCATGCAGTGCTCGACATCTTGCAAGGAAAGAACTTTGGTTTTTTCTTCTGATAGCGGCTGCCGGATGAAAGCATCCATGGTTTCCTGAAGCGCTGGCATGTGGTTTACCGGCTGACAGGAATAAATAATGGGGTGAACTGCATGCGCCAATTCTTGCCCGAAAAGCATCAAATGGCTATGTTCGCGATCCTTTTATAAATCTGAATCAGGGGTTTTATCATGATTATCAATGTCGTATCAGTTCGCGTTGGAAATATTCTGGAATGGAATAACGGTCTGTGGCGTGTGATGAAAACCCAGCATGTCACGCCGGGCAAGGGCGTGGCCTGCATGCAACTGGAAATGCGCAATATCGAAACCGGCACCAAAACGAACAAACGTTTTAATTCTACCGAAAAGGTGGAGCGCGTCGTGTTGTCTCAACGCGACATGCAGTATCTCTATGCCGATAGTGATGATTATCATTTCATGGATATGGAAACCTATGACCAGATCACACTGAGCGCTGATATGCTAGAGAATGCGCTGCCCTACATGCTGCCGGAAGCAATGGTGACGGTTGAGTTCCATGAAGAGCGGCCACTCAATGTCAAACTGCCACAGACGGTAATCCTCGAAGTGGTGGAATGCGATGCCTCCATCAAAGGACAAACTGCAACCGGCTCCTACAAACCCGGCAAACTTGAAACCGGTGCCCCCATTATGGTTCCGCCTTATCTGGAGTCCGGCACCAGGGTCAAAGTCAACACTGAAACCGGCGAATTCATGGAACGCGCCTGAGTCACAGGCA
>CAZUVA010000022.1:0-11276 GCA_964622755.1 uncultured Zetaproteobacteria bacterium | reverse complement strand
AGTTTGGAGTCCAACTGAAACGCAAACACATCTTCCATCATCCGGTCGGCACCTTCCCGTCTGCCGCCCGCTGGTATCTGGCTGCTATCGCTGTCCTTTCCTTGCTATGCATCGCTATGCAGTTATCCATTCAAGCCAATGCTCAGATACAGGCAAAAGCGCTGATTCAGTCATGGGGCAAGCAAGCCAAAGTGCAAATCGGCAACGTACGTTATCACTTGCTGCGTAATGGGCTTATTCTTCAAAATATCAAGATAGAACGGGGCCAGGACAAGGTCATGATCAAACATATATTTGTCCGGGCCAACCCGAAACTTCTGACCAGCAGCACCCCGCGTATTGGCACCGTGGATATTGCCGGTTTTGACGCTGAATTCACCAATGCGGGCAACAATAATATATGGCAACAGGATCGTGATCTCAAACAGATTTGGCTGGCAGCGACATCACTCTCTGTGCATGGCGGACAAATAAAACTGTATCTGAAAGGAAAAGATTTCCCTCCAGTTGAGCTGCGTGAATTATCGCTGCAGCAACAGCTTCAGGCCTCTGTTCGCAGCATCTCCGGTTCGGCTAAATTGCTGCAGGGCACTTTGAACTGGCAATGGCATATGGCTACTGAAATGCAAAAGGCTGAAAGCTGGCAATCGAAGGGAATATTAGAGGTGCATGATTTGGATACCAGTCAGTTGACGGCTTCGCTGGCGCTAAAGCATATCGAAGGACATCTCAGCGGCGGACTGACATGGAAAACAACAACGGATAGCGCTAAAAAGCAATCGTTCAACGCACTGGGAGAAATACAACTCAATACAGTCTCTGATCGCGAGGCATCACATGCACACAATTTGCAATTCAAGGCCACAAAGGCTGGTGATCTCTGGAAAATGGACATTGATGCTGTTGCCTGGCCGCTCGACCCATGGTCGGATACTTTGCCCAGGATTGGCGGACGACAGCTGGTTTCAGCACAACTGAATAGCACAAGTCACTGGAAAGGACGCCCCGGTCACTGGAAAATCAGCAGCGATAAAGGATTACTACAGGATGTGATCTATGCCCGTCCGGACGGCAACCAGGAGGGCAATAAACAGTCTGCCTGGTACTGGAGTCGAATCAATTACACCAACGTCAATATAGATACGGCTAAAAGCCGCCTCCATTTGTCCGGAGTCCATATGGTCGATTCCAGACTGGTGCTACAGGCGGGGAACCCGGATACAATCATGCAGACAAACATGGATGATGCCACAGATGAAGACAGCCCCCCCGCCCTTCCGGAAAAAACGACGGTTTGGAACATCAATGCGGATCATATCAATATTCACAACATGATGTTGGCACTGGCCATGCCACTGGGGAAAGTAACGCTGGAAACACTGGCCGGGAAAGCACAATGTCCAAAAGGCAAACCGCTAAGTTTCAGACTACATACAGCCGCCGGGAAAACACCATTACCTTCAGATGAAAATAGCACCGCTGCGCCACAGTGGCGATTGCGCGGAAGCGCTGAAAAGAACAAACAGGGCGAATTAACCTCGGCAAGCTTTAACGTATCGGGTACGCATATCCCGATTGCCCGTCTGCGTCCTCTTCTTCCCCTGCAGGACGATATAAGCAGCCCGGTAAAACTGATCGGCAATACTGAGTTCAAAGCCAAAATAACAGTACAGCAGGGTTCATGGCAGATGCAGGGTGAAGCTGCTGTCCATGAGTTCAACCTCTCTCATGGTGGAGATTCATGGCTTGCAGAAAAGGTCAGTTTGCGATTTGGCCCCATTGGCATGGGGCTGGAAACACAGAGGATTAACAGCATTGAAAGTCAGAAGTGGCAATACACTGCAGCACTGCACCCGTTACCCCCACAGATGCCTTCCGATATCCAAACTAATGCGCAAACCGAAGCCACCGAAACCGGCAGCCCTTCATGGTGGGCAACAACACTGCGCAACAACAATATCGAAATCAGTCATCTGACTTTCGGGAACGGAAAAATCAGCGTTGGACAACAACAGAGCATCTGGGCTGAGCAGGTGGATTTCAAAGTCGATACTATCAAGGCTGACCACTGGTCAGACATCTCGATCAGTGGAAAAACCGGTGGTGGCGATTTCCACCTCAATGGTCAGTGGGAGACATTGTCAGATCAACAGCGTTTTCGGGGCAAGGCAGTACTGTCACAAGCTACGCCGTTTTTCCTGCATAACTGGATGACGGCATCAGGCATACCACGTTTGATTCGGGGTCGTTTGTCAGCAAAACTGAACGTTACTGACGGACATGAGCCGGATAGTTATCAGGGCACCGTGAAAATTCAGCTGCTTCAGGGACTGGCGGAAACAGGAGCATTCCCATCCGACCCGATGCTGGCCCGAACCGGCTACAATACGCCTGAATTGTTGCAACGGCTGGATCAAAATACAGGTATCATAACACTACAATATGGCCTGGCCGGACAATGGACCGAGCATCCGCTGAATATGGAGCGTCTTGGTTTACCCATGCAGAAAGCGATGCATCAGGCGGCCCAAACCGCGACCATGAAAGATAAGGGCAAACCAGCTAAAACAGCCACAGAAGCACGTATTCGCCTGCATGATCGCGAACGATTATCCCAGAATGAACGTATACGCCTGTCCAGTGTCGTGCGCAAAATGCGCCAACACCCTGATACGATTGTTGCACTCAAGGCCAGGTGGACAGGCAAGCAAGACAGTGAAAAACGCAATGCTGAAATTCAGCGAATCCGGCGAACCCAGCAACTGGTCGAGCGTTATATGGTATATCGTAAAGTCAGCAGCCGGCGTATTTTCCCGGTATGGCCGACAGTTGAAGATCAATCTGATGAAACAGGTTCAATTCAGGTGGTCACAAAGAAACTTCCGCCACTAAAGACTCGAGTCAGGAAACCCCGGCATTAATTTTGGCTGCAATGAACTGGGAATGGTGCAACCCTATCAGATCCGCCATACGTCGAATCAGCTGTTCCTCATAAGGGTCGACAAAGCCATCTGCCTGAGCCACTGCCCACATTTCGGAGAGAATGCCAATACGCTCCTCCGTGGAAAAACCTTTTACCACCACTGAGGTGAACTGGTGCAAATCCAGCGCCTTCTCCACTTCCTGCAAGGCATTTTCAATCAAATCGTGTATTTCTACCTGATCAAGGCCAAAACGCTTTTCCAGTGCCAGAATAATTTCGCTGCGTTCGGATGATTGCAGATGTCCATCCATACGCATCACTTCCACCATCAGCGCTGCAACCGCCAGTGATACATCATGTTTTTTCTTCTCTTGTGGACTGGACGCTGCCTGTTTCCACATCTGTTTCAGTTTATTGATCATGTCTGCCTCGAAACGAATCTCTCTCCCCAAGCATAGTGACCGCTACCCGCTTGGCAATGAAGTAGCTAAACTATCGATATGACATTGCCAACTTCTCATGCTGTCTCGCCTGTGCAGGTATATATCGGCCCGGAACTGGCCCGTTACGGTTTTGGTGAAGGCCACCCGTTCGGACCGGACAGAATGGATATCTTCTGGCACGAATCTATCAAACAGGGATTGGATAAACGCGTTAGCATTGCCGACCCGATTACGGCGGCGAAAGCATCTATCCGGCGATTTCATACTTCGGCATATATTCAGCGCGTTATCAAACAATCTGAAACAGGTCAGGGCTTTCTGGATTATGGTGATACGCCGGCCTTCAAAGGCGTATTCGAGGCTGCTGCAACCGTTGCAGGTAGCGGGCTAGCTGCACTCGAAACGGTATTGCATGGCGATTGCCCACGCTGTTTTATCCCCATTGCAGGCCTGCATCATGCCCGACGCGATATGGCTGCCGGCTTCTGTGTGTTTAACGATACAGGCATACTGATTGAGGCTTTACGCCATGGTCATGGCATCAAACGTATCGCTTATGTCGATATTGATGCACATCATGGTGACGGCGTATTTTATGCCTTTGAATCCGACCCCAACCTATGGATAGTAGACATGCATGAAGATGGTCGTTATCTATATCCCGGTACGGGCTTTGCTGATGAAACCGGCACGGGAGCGGCAAAGGGAAGCAAGCTGAACCTGCCCATGTTACCGGAATCGGATGATGCCGATTTCCACAAGTTATGGCCGCAAGCTGAAGCGCATATTCGGCAAGCGGAACCGGAAATCATCATCTTCCAGTGCGGCGCTGATTCCATTGCCGGTGATCCGATCACCCACATGCGCTTTTCTCCTGCTGCCCATGCACATGCCACAGCCAGTCTCTGCCGCATTGCCGATGAATTCTGTCAGGGGCGTATCATTGCACTTGGTGGCGGCGGTTATAATCGCGGCAACCTGGCTGCCGGCTGGAACGCAGTATTATGCCAAATGTGTATTTGAATATGGAGTACTGATCTTTCGTCTGATTATATCGTGATGCCATTACCTGTTTGTGCGAACGCTACCTTCGCCGCGAACATCGGCTATACCGGTAACTGCTCCGCTATTTCGATCCAGCATGATCGCTTGCATATTACCATAGCGCCGGTGCAATGATTTAAGTTTATGGCCACGACGTTTGAGATCGGCAGCGATCTCATCGGTAAAGGCTCCGGGTTCATACTGCACCACATCAGGCAGAAACTGGTGATGAAAGCGAGGGGCATTAACCCAGTCGGCTTCCGGGCTTTCATCCAGCATAAAACTCAGCGATGCGAGCAGTACCATCGAAATAATCCGCGAACCGCCCGGTGTACCAACGACGAAGGTGCGATTCGGGCCGATGACAAATGTCGGGGTCATGCTTGAAAGCATGCGTTTGCCGGGCGCTACGGCATTGGATACGCCCTGCACCAAACCGTAGGCATTGGGCTGACCCGGCCGGGTGGCAAAATCATCCATTTCATCGTTGAGCAGGATGCCGGTGGATGGAGACACATAACCGGATCCGAAGCCGTAGTTGATAGACAGCGTAGCGCTAACCATATTACCTTCCCGGTCAACCACTGAGAAATGGGTAGTATCCACACTGGCGCCGATGGGTTCGGCAAAGCCTTTTAATTCGCCGGAAGGTGTAGTTCTATCCATATGGATGGAATCACGCAGTGTTTTAAGTCGTTCAGATTCTAGATAATCAGCGGGAATGGAAACGAAGTCAGCATCCCCCAGATGTGCATTGCGGTCACGATAGGCGCGTTGCATTGTCTCGATAAGCAGATGTACTCTGTCAGCCTTGCTTAATGATTCCAGATCATCATCTTTCAGCTGGCCGAATATATGAGCCAGCGTCAGCCCACCGGAAGAAGGCAGTGCCGCCGACACAATATGAAAACCCTGATAATCAAAAACAACAGGTTGACGCTCGATTGCCCGGTATGCAGCAAGATCAGCCTCCCGAATCAGGCCGCCATCGCGTTTCATATCGGCCACCAGACGTCCGGCTGTTTCACCACGATAAAAGTCTTCTGCCCCATTTTTAGCAAAACGGGCCAGCGTGTCTGCCAGTGCCGCTTGCCTGATCGTTGTGCCTGATAAATAGATACGGCGTGCCGAATCGTTAAAAATATCGCCGCGCCAATCAAGCATGCCCTTGAGACGAGGCGAAACTGTGAATCCCTGTCGCGCTAACCGGATAGCCGGTTGTGTCACTTGAGTGCGTTGCAAATAACCGTATCGGCTGACCAGGTGATCGATGCCAGCGATTAATCCCGGCACCCCTGCCGCCTGCGGCCCGTCGATACTCGACTGGTGTTGATACACTTCTCCATGACCGGCCAGTTTTGGGGAAGTTTCACGGGCATCAATCATCACATAACGTTTTTCTTTAGCGATATAGAGCAGGAAAAAACCGCCGCCGCCAATGCCGGAAGAGCCCGGCTCCAATACGCCCAGCGCCAATGCCGTAGCTGCCGCTGCATCAAAAGCATTGCCACCTGTCTCCAGCATCTCGATTCCTGCTTGAGCAGCCTCCGGCTGTGCGGCAACCACCATGCCATGCTGCGGGTGCTGTGCTATCGCTATGGATGGTAATACCAAACAGCAGAACAGTAACAAACGTTTCATCCAATCACCTTTTCCAGCAAGCGATGAATACCCGTAGGCAGGGCATATCCTTCAATGGATTGTACCCAGCACCCTTCACCCTTCGGACTGTGCTCTGAGGCCAATGGATAAAGGTGAAGACGTCTGTGGGTGAGTTGGTGGATATATGCCGGGGTGGCATCCGGCGCACATTCAAGCTCAATAATCGGTGGTGTCCAAAGCCCTGCCCATATGCCTGAATCAGGACGCCGGATCAGCCAGATGCCCTTTTCCGGACAGGTGTGCAGATGCACCTGCCAGTGAACATTTCGAACCTCCACGACCTTGCGAGACTCGGCTGCATAGGCAACTTGAAAGGCCGAAGTACAGTACACATTCACAGGACAATGATCACAGTTGGCGGATTTGGCTGAACAAACTGTAGCCCCCAACTCCATCATGGCCTGATTCCAGCTGGCCGGGTCACCGGATTTATCAATCGTCTGCTGCGCCAACAACCACAGTTGTTTATCAACAGCATTCGGCCTGCCATACCAGCGCTTCAGCACCCGTTTCACATTGCCATCAAGCACAGGTGTGGCAGTTCCGAAACAGAAGGAGGAGATCGCCCCGGCTGTCGAACAACCAATCCCGGGTAGAGCCATAATATCCTCGAATGCGCAGGGGAAACTGCCGTGATGGTCGACAACAATGTGTTGAGCGGCCTGATGGATAAAGCGGGCGCGACGGTAATAACCCAGACCCTCCCATGCCTTTAGTACATCATCTATAGTCGCAGCGGCCAGAGCTGCAATGGTCGGGAACTTTTCAAACCATGCTTCAAACCGGGGCACCACGGTCTTGACCTGTGTCTGCTGCAGCATGATTTCAGAAATCCATATGTTGTAGGGCTTATCGGTTTCACGCCATGGTAAACTTCGGGCGTTCACCTGATACCAGCTTAACAAAGACTTACATCGGGCGGAAGACAAAACGATCCTCAACTACTTCAAAAGTGAGATAGAAACTAACCCGATCCAGTCCCCATGAAGTTGGCAATACTTTAAACGGTGCAGCAGCACGAATCGCTTCAATAGCACTTTCATTGATTTGTGGAATCGGGCTCGGACGTAAAATTTCCACGCCGCCCAGTGATCCATCATGTTCAATGGTGAGTTTTATGAGTGACTGCCTGGCATCAGCCGGAAATTCATTATACCTTGCCTGACCCGGTCGCCATTGCTCTTCCAGGGCCCGCACCAGTGCATGCGCATAAGGCGCATATTTGACCTCTCTCGTATTAATCGGGATATCGGCTTCACGGTTAAACTTCTGCTTCATATGCCGCTCTCGCTCGAAATCACGTGATAGCTGCGACAACTGCGCTGCCGATGGCATCAGGTTGGATAACGGCACTTGTTTCCTGGGTTTCGCCCGCTTTTTATGTTTGACCGGCTTATGTTTCTTTCTGGTTGGTATGCTGTCCGGCTCAGGACCACGTTTGGCCAGCATACGCGTACGTTGCGGCTTGGAAGGTGTCGGAGGCGGCGTTTTGGGTTGCCTAGGGGGAGCAGGCATAGGCTTGTTCGGCGGCCCGGCCATGGGGGTTCTGGCCTGCCGGGTAAGCTTGTCCTGCGCATTTCGGCTACTACCAATGGCATTCTGGTTGGCCATGGTTCGGGCATCTTTGGACGGTTTTTTGGCCGGTTTCTTTTTATCATCCAGCAGCGTCACATCCATGATCTGCGGCTGTTCTTTTTTCGGCAACGGTTTGTCGTTGTCTGCCATGGTAATCAGCACCGCCAACAGAATATGAACAGCCAGAGAGGCTGCGAACGAGAAGCTGAATCGCTGCTGTTGGGGCTTGATGTTAAATTTTCTCATGGCTCTTTTTCATTATCCAGGCGACCGGCAATATACCCTGCCAGTGCACCATTAATCCAGCCACTGATACAGGAAAGAGCAAGCAGCAGCGGCAGAGCATAATAAAGTGCCACTTGCTGAATGAACAGGAACTCGACTGTCACGAACTGAGCCAGCATATGGGCAAGCGCACCCAGCAAGCTGACGCCGACCAGACTGATGCCCGGAATCCATCGCCATGCTGCAATCATCACCAGCGCCGCAGTTAAACCTCCGGCCATGCTAATGATAAATGTCGGGGTAAACAGGGTACCGATAAAAAAGCTGCCAACAATCACCCGGCCAATAGCCAATGATACGGCAGCTCTCTGCCCCATCAGCACCAACGCCAGCAGTGTCACCAGATTAGCCAGTCCCGGCTTGAACCATGGGCCAAGGCTTGGCAACGATGCTTCAAATACATGCAAACCAATAGCCAGCATTAACAGCGCCAGCCAGCGTGATTTTGATTCCAGTTCCGGCAGCGACGGACGTGACAGGGTGATTTGTTTCATAGCTTGTTTATCATGGTTTATTCTACGATTGCATCAAAGCCGGATTCAGCGTGCCCGCGCAGGGTAACCAGAATCCGGTTCGGCACACAGGCAACCATATCGCCGGCATGCCGATGCGGGCCGGACAGCACACAACGTTGCGATGCACATGGAGAGGAATCAATACGCGCACCCTGCTCATCAATAACAATTTCAGACAGACCCAACTCACCTTCCACCTGCAAGTGAATCGGCGGCTCACCCTTTTGTGGTAGCGGATACGTAGCCACCAGCGTATCGGCATGATAAATCTCGGCCATCGGTGGCCCCGATGAGATATAGGTCTGAATCATTACCCAGGCAACCACAATGACTGCCAGAGAAACCAGCAGTAATAGGCGATCTGTCCACGTTCCTTTCAAGGCATCAAACATGATTTGTCGCGGCAGTGAATGGCATTTAGGCTTGGCATGCGGCAAGACTAGGGCGTATGAACACTAATTTCGATGGTGGCGATTTGGTCATTTTTTCGACCCGGCAAGGCTCTGCGAGCGTTGAGTGCTTATTGCACTCGAGCGAACAGTAACGCGGCAGGACGGAAAAATGGCCAATCCCTACGGGCTGCGCCCCCAAATGGAGCCACTCAGCGTTGCTTGGAAATCATTTGGAATCACCAAACTTCATTCCTCACGCCTTGATTTTCTCCATTTAGGAAAGCAGCGCCAACACCGGAATTAGCGTTAATACGCCCTAACAGCGGAGGCATTATGAACACACTTATCACAGGAGCCAATCGTGGTTTAGGTCTTGGTTTTGTCCGGCATTATCTGTCTAAAGGGGATTCGGTCTGGGCCTGTTATCGCTCTGATCCGGGCAAACTTGCTGATATCCACGCCCGCCATCTGTATACCGTAAAATGGGATGTCGCTACAGATGATGGCCCGCATGGTGAATTACCCGATTCGTTTGATCTGCTGATTAACAATGCCGGTATCTACGGGCCGGGAAAAGACGGACAATCACTCGAAAACATCACCGCGAATAACATACAGAACGTATTCAATGTGGACTGTGTTGGCCCGTTGCGTGTGGTGCAAAAGCTGAAAAACCGTGTGATTGCTGCAAAAGGCATCATTGCCAATATCAGCTCAAAAATGGGTTCCAGTGCAGACAACACCAGCGGCGGCTCCTATGCCTACCGCGCTGCCAAGGCCGGACTGGTGATTGTATCCAAATCGATGGCTGTAGACCTAGCCCCGTTCGGTGTACATGTCATCACCCTGCATCCGGGCTGGGTACAGACGGACATGACACATCATACAGGCCTGATTGATGTAGAAGCATCGGTGGCCGGCATGACACAGATAATTGCCAATGCCCGAAGTTATGCCGGAGGTGAATTTGTCGCCTTTGATGGTAAGATTGTGCCCTATTAATAGCTTGGGGAGAAACACATGCCGGATTCAACCAATATTCAGGAACTGATTAATCTCTACGTGATACCATGGGCCATCAATATTGCCATGGCCATCGCAATCTTTGTCATCGGTCGCTGGATTGCCGGTATCCTGTTGAATGTCGTCGACAAGATGTTCAACAAAGCCCGCATGGATTCGATGCTGGTCAACTTTGTTCATTCCATTCTCAATGCCCTGCTACTGCTGTTTATTATCATCGCATCACTCGACCAACTCGGTGTCGATACCACTTCTTTTATCGCATTGATTGGTGCGGCAGGACTGGCTGTCGGCCTGGCATTGCAAGGGTCACTACAGAATTTCGCATCCGGTGTTTTGCTCATTGTATTCCGCCCGTTCAAGGTCGGTCATTTTATTGAAGCTGCCGGCGTTTCCGGCGTGGTCGAAGAAATCGGTATTTTCAGCACCCGTCTGAAAACAGGCGACAATCGTGAAATTATCGTGCCCAACGGCGCTATTTACGATGGTACCATCACCAACAATTCAGCCCGCGATACCCGCCGCATCGATATGGTGTTCGGCATCGGTTACGATGATGATATCCGCAAGGCCAAAACAATTATGCAGTCCATCCTTGATGCCGATGAACGTGTGTTCAAAGAGCCTGCGCCATTGATTGCCGTGGCCGAACTGGCTGATTCCAGCGTCAATTTCAATGTCCGCCCATGGGTAAACTCAGGCGATTACTGGGGTGTGCTCTACGATGTGACTGAAAAGATCAAGCTAGCCTTCGATGATGCCGGCATTTCGATTCCCTACCCTCAGATGGATGTGCATATCAATAAGCCGGAATAATTTCATCACAGGCTACTGGATCGAGTTATGAGATTCAGCAGTGTCTCTAACACGGAACGACTGGAGACCGGCAACAAAAACTGAAAATTCGCTTAAGTACAATATGTGGTGCAGGAGTAGATAATGGCGGGTGATGATCTTTTTGTGATTGCGCGGGTTTTCCATGTGATCGGCGTGGTATTATGGATTGGCGGGGTCTCATTTCTGGCTCTGGTTGTGGTACCGGCATTACGCGCTATGCCGGATGCGCAACAGAATTTTAAAATATTTGCTGCGATTGAAGGGCGCTTTAAAGGGCAGGCCAAGATTGTAACCGTAATCACCGGATTATCCGGCTTCTTCATGCTGTTTTGGCTGAATGCATGGGACAGATATCTGGATCTGTCATTCTGGTGGGTACATCTGATGACGCTCATCTGGGTATTCTTTTCACTGCTGCTTTTTGTCATTGAACCCGTGTTAATCAGACGAAATATTCACAAGAAAGCAATGAGCGATCCGGCCGCCACTTTTGCATTTGTAAACCGGATGTTAAAGATGCTGACTATATTGAGCATGATAGCGATTTTCGGTGCAGTCACAGGCGTCCATGGTTAAA
>CAZUVA010000021.1:0-11378 GCA_964622755.1 uncultured Zetaproteobacteria bacterium | reverse complement strand
GTATCGAAATCATCGCATCAGAAGATACAGTCTTTGTCGATGTTATCGAAGATGCCGACAATTTCTCCGGTAATGCACGCAAAAAGGCGGAAGCCTTCGCTACAGCCAACGGATTACCTGCACTTGCTGATGATTCGGGCCTCTGCGTTGAAGCACTAGATGGTGATCCCGGCGTTTATTCCGCCCGTTTTGCCAGCTCTGATGCCAGTGATGCCGACAACAATCGAAAACTGCTGGCTGAGCTGGCCGGACAAGATAACCGGTCAGCCTGTTTCGTCTGCGCCCTGCATCTGGCTTTTCCGGACAATCGACGACCGTTCACCTCCAAGGGACAGGTTGAAGGGCGTATTCTGGATCAGCAAACAGGGACTAGAGGTTTCGGTTACGATCCGCTGTTTTTCTGTCCGGAACTGGGCAAAGCTTTTGCCGAATGCACAGCTGCGGAAAAAGCATCGGTTTCGCATCGCGGGCGCGCCTTACAGACACTGGCCGAGCAGTTGAAAGATGCTATTTAACTTCTATTGCTGACAATGCAGCCTGCACCATGTATCTCCGAATCATGGGATCCTTATCTTGCCAAAGAGTTCGACAAGGATTACATGCGCAATCTATTAAACTTCCTGGCTACGCAAAAACGTAAACTAATCTTCCCAGCCGAAGAACACTGGTATGCCGCCCTGCAACACACCGGTTTCGACGAAGTGAAAGTTGTGATTCTTGGGCAAGACCCCTATCACGGTCCCAATCAGGCTCACGGATTAAGCTTCTCCGTTCCCGTTGGAGAAAAAATACCGCCATCACTACGCAATATTTATAAAGAGCTTGAAACGGACCCCAAGCTTGCGCTCAACATGCCGGAACACGGATGTTTATCACAGTGGGCAGATCAAGGTGTGCTACTTCTGAATGCCATTTTGACTGTCGAGGCGACACAACCCGGTTCACACCAAAAGCAAGGATGGGAACAGTTCACCGATAACATCATTGCACAACTCAATGAACACCGGGAGCACCTCGTATTTATGCTATGGGGGAAATATGCCCAGCAAAAAGGAGCCAGAATTGACCAGGGACGTCACTATGTGCTTCAGACAACCCACCCGTCACCCTTCTCGGCCTATCGGGGCTTTCTCGGATGCGGCCACTTTTCCAAAGCCAATGAATGGCTAAAAGCCCACGACCAAACCCCTGTGGACTGGCGATTAACAGTATCGCAGGAGAAAAGAGCGTCAATTTAAATACCGGTATCCGTAGCCTTGAACTTCTTCATTTTGGCAAATACTTTATTGGGATATTTTTTACGCCCCAGCGATCCGTTATAAGCAGCCAGCGCACGCTCTACAGATTTATAACGGTCAACATAATGTCGGAGAATAGCGCAGCCATAGCGTACATTGGTTTCAATACTGAGAAGATTATCGTCCGGCTTGCCCAGTTCTTTTTTCCAGAATGGCATCACCTGCATCAAACCAATCGCACCGACATTACTGACAGCAAAATGATCAAATTGTGACTCCACCGCGATGACACCCAGAATCAGTTCGGGAGATAAGCTTGATTTCTTGCTGTAAACATAGACCCAGCGAGCAATCGTTTCCGCCTCGCTAATATCAGCCACCCATGGACGGATCGTTGATATAATATCCTTGACCCACACCATTTGCTCAAAGTCGGCCTGTTCCGGCTCGAGTTCCGGTTCCAGCATCTGGCGCAGCTCTTCCTTCTCTTCCGGCATGATATCAAGCAGCCCAACATTTTTTTCCACTATCTGTTTGACAGCCGTTTGGGCCAGATGCTGCCTGTCTTCAGTATTCCTGCTCAGCCAGATTGGTATGGTCAGCAGAAAACCTGCGATCATTACCCCGGCCAGAATAGACTTGGGTGAAATACCACCCAGCCGCTGCCGCAATTCGTCGGCGTTCAGTTTTCCGTCTCCGCTGATTGTAATTCAAATGATTGAATTTCAGATAGCACAACGGGTACGATATCAGCCATGGGAACAGAGCGTCGATCACTCTTGCGCCAGCCTAATTCCACCTGTCCATCCTTCAAACCGCGATCACCGACAACCACCTGAAATGGAAGTCCAATCAGTTCAAAATCCTTGAATTTAACACCGGGACGCTCTTTGCGTTCATCCCACAGAACATCAATACCGGCATCTTGCAACTGATGATAAATCGCCTCCGATGCTTCCAGTACTGCATCCGATTTACCCATACTGATCAGCCCCACAGAAAACGGTGCCAGTGTCAGCGGCCAACTTATTCCTGCATCATCATTACACTGCTCCACAACGGCAGCCATCAAACGAGATATACCAATGCCATAGCATCCCATGGTGGCCACACTGCGTTTACCCTGTTGATCCTGAAATAGCACTTCCATCGGTTCGGTATAACGCGTACCGAGTGCAAATACCTGGCCAACTTCAATACCACGCGAGAGCTCAATGTTCCCGCCACATTTGGCGCAAGCATCGCCTGCTCTTGTCTGACGCAAATCAAAAAAATCAGCTGAAATAATATCACGTGTGATATCCAGCCCGGTCACATGTGTATCCTTACGATTGGCTCCGGCCACCAGGCCTGTCGCGCCCTCCAGACTATGATCCAGCACAACACGGCATGTCAGATTCTGCGGGCCGACAAAGCCGGTGACACCACCGATATCAGCAATTTCTGTATCTGTTGCCATTTCAACACTGTCAGCGCCAACAGCATGAGCCAGTTTAATTTCCTGCACCTGATCATCACCCCGAACACAGACGGCCACAATGATACCATCATGTTCTCCGCCGATAACGCGATACACCATGGTTTTGACCAGCGAGGCAATATCCACCGAGAGGAAAGCGGCCACATCTTCTGCACTGGTCACAGCCGGCGTATTAACTATCTTCAGTTCTGCCTGTTCGGCCATCACTGTCTGGCGATTCGATACTGCCTTCTCCACATTGGCTGCATATTCACAGCCTCCGCAGTGCGCAATCAAATCCTCGCCCGATTCTGCCAGCACATGGAATTCATGCGAATCACTACCACCGATGGAACCGGTATCCGCCTCCACAGGTCGAAATTTCAAACCGAGTCGCGTAAAAATTCGGCAATAGGCATCAAACATTTTTTTGTATTCCGCCGCCAGAGAGTCTTCATCAGCATGGAAGGAATATGCATCTTTCATGATAAATTCACGCCCGCGCATCAGCCCGAATCGAGGACGGATTTCATCACGGAATTTATTCTGAATCTGGTACAAATTCATTGGCAGCTGTTTGTAGGAGCGCAGTTCGCGGCTGACCAGATCGCAGATCACCTCTTCATGGGTAGGGCCGAGGCAGGATTCGTGACCGTGCCGATCCTTAAAGCGCAGCAGCTCCGGTCCATATTTCTCCATGCGCTCGGACTTCTCCCACAATTCGGCCGGCTGCACCATCGGCATCTGTAGCTCCTGGGCTCCTACCCGGTCCATTTCATCACGTACCACGGCTTCGATTTTTCTCAGTACACGCAGCCCCAGCGGCAAATAATCATACACGCCGGATGTTACGCGGCGAATATAACCGGCTCGCAATAGCAGTTTATGGGAGACCACCTCGGCATCGGCCGGATCATCTCGAAGCGTTGGAATAAACAACTTGGAATAGCGCATAGCGGCAAGCATAACGGGCGTTCATACATTCAGATAGTCCTGAAAAGATCTTCCCCATAGAGACCATTCCTGCACATCAGCTACAGAAAATGTATAGCAAACCGTATAAAATAGCAGAATTCATGGCGAAAACACAGGGAATTTCATACCATGGCCGCATGGATAACTGGAAAGAACACAACGTCATCAACGTTTGCCAAGGCCCTGAATGCAGAAAATTGGGCGGTCCGGAACTACTTCATCAACTGAATCAGCTGGGATTCACCGCTTCGGAAAATCACTGCCAGGGACTATGCCATTTCGCCCCGATTGTGCATTTGAATCAGCACTGTCTCGCCGAAGCTACAATAGAAAAAATAGTCGCCAGGTTTGAAACTTAAGCCGGAGCCGCTTCCGCCCGGCCTGCACTTGATTGCAAGCGATAATAGTACATCGCCATCATGGATAGTGAAACGGCAAAAACAATGACCTGGATAGCACTGGGCTCCTCATCGTAACCTATAAGTACATGGAGTAATTCGCCGAACATACTGCTGGATGACAATAGCGCCGAACTGTTCCACAGTGGGTCAACCAGAGGCGGTAACCATCCGATCATCACCAGATTCGAAGCTGCCTGCGAGGCCATGCCTGCAGCCAGCAACATCAACAACCAGCCAATAACGCTGAATAACCGTTTCAACGGAATACGCACCAATCCAAAATAAAGCAGAGTCCCCATGGCCAGAGCAGCGCCTGCCCCGGTCAACCCGCCAAAAAACAGACTCCAGCCATCTTCACTGATGCCCTGTGCCGCTCCGAACAGGAAAAATGCTGCCTCCGAGCCTTCGCGCATCACTGCGGACAACGCCACAATAGCCAATGCAGTATTGGGTAAATCACCTTCTTTAACCGAACCACCCACCTGCTGCATATGCTGGCTCATCGCACGTCCGTGTTTACTCATCCAGAAGACTGTCCAGGCAATCAGCGCCGAGGCCAACAGCAAGACGACTGCATTAAAGATGAATTCGCCGTCTCCATCAAAAGATGCCTCCATCTGCTCCATAAACACGGCCAGAAAAGCGGCACCCAGCAAACCACCGAAAACTCCGAGTCCAATCCAAAACCTTGAACCGGACAAACCGCGTGTTGCCGCCAACAGTACCCCGACAACCAACACCATTTCGAGCATTTCCCTGAATACAATCACCATGGATGAAATCATGCGTCCGACCCCTGCGTGCATTTCCTGCAAAAACCGAACATTACCAGTTGATGACCGGTCAATCTGAAACCTTTTTTCGCCGCCGCTTTCTGCTGTAGCGATTCAATCGTGTCGTGTGAAAATTCTTCGATATGACCGCAGTTGGTGCAAATCATGTGATCATGGTGAGCTTTATCGGCTCGCTCGTAACGTTTCTTATCGGCTAGCTGAATCGAATCAATCAAACCCTGCGACTCCAGTGCGGATAAGCCACGATAGACAGTTGCAATACCAATCGACGCCCCCGTATCCACAAGGGCACGGGCAACTTCATCCGCATCCCAGTGACGATTGGATGCATTAATCAAATCCAGTATCGCTTGACGTTGTGAGGTTAATTTCTGCATACCGAAATGATAACCATTATCATTATCGTGTCAACAAGAGAATGATGACACTAAGGAGCTACTTGCATAACCCGTTCGCAAAAAAAAACGGGGCTAAATCGCCTCTGCAACGGTGTCTATACCTGCTAAGCAGGCATCTGCAACAAGATGATGATCTACGGATACTTCCAGGCATTCTTCACGGTTCACCTTGATTTCCCGGGGTGCATCAATACCAATGCGCACCTGCCCACCTTTCACATTCAGAACATGAACCTGAATATTATCGCCGATAGCGATAGCTTCGCCTTTCTTACGTGTCAAAATTAACATGGTAATTTCCCTCTGACACTTTTAATAGACTACTAGACCGAAAAACGCAAGGTTGAGTTGAATTTGAGAAACAGAGTTCTAACCGGAGGGTTCTGCCCGGCAACCACTTAACCCGCACTATTTATGAAGAATGCGGGTTAAGCTGAACTATGTATGAATAACTATAGGCTAAAATCGCATCAAGTTTAAAATATCCTGATTTTAGCTTTTATAGAAGCCAGCGTAGACTAACTATCTTCCTCATCCAGCCCGAAAGCACTGTGCAGGGTACGCACAGCAAGCTCGATATATTTTTCTTCAATCACCACGGTAATTTTGATTTCACTGGTGGTAATCATCTGAATGTTGACGCCTTCTTTGGCCAGAATATCAAACATCTCCTTGGCCACACCGGCATGTGAGCGCATACCAACGCCAACTACGGATACTTTGGCGACGCTGTCATCTCCTTTTACATCGCGTGCATCCATCTGCGTGCACAGGCTGCGCATAATGCCCATCGTTTTCTGGTAATCGCCACACGGCACCGTAAAGGTGATATCGGTATAGCCCTGCTCAGAGACGTTCTGCACAATTACATCGACATTAATACCTGCCTCAGCCACCGGGCCAAACACCTTGGCGGCAATGCCCGGCTGATCGGGAATACCCATAATGGTTATTTTTGCCTCATCGCGGTTATAGGCCACGCCGGAAATTGTCGCTCGTTCCATTGTCTCATCCTCTTGTACAACCATTGTTCCTGTCACCGGCTCGAAACTGGAGCGTAAATGCAATGGCATATCATAGCGCATGGCCAGTTCTACCGAACGGGTCTGCAGCACTTTTGCTCCCAGAGATGCAAATTCGAGCATTTCTTCATAGGAAATCCGCTTGATCTTGCGTGCCCTGGGGACAATGCGTGGATCGGTGGTATAGATACCATCGACATCAGTGTATATTTCACAAACATCCGCCTCAACAGCGACAGCAAGCGCAACTGCGGAAGTATCCGATCCACCGCGTCCCAACGTGGTAACATTGCCGTGTTCATCAACGCCCTGAAAGCCGGTCACCACAGGCACTTCACCGATCTTCATATGTTCGAGAAGATGGCTTCCCTCAACATTCTTGATGCGCGCCCGTTCGTGACAGCTATCAGTAACAAAACCGGCCTGACCGCCGCTGTAGGAATAGGCCACCACACCACGCAGTTGCAATTCCATAGCCAGCAGGGCTGCACTGACCTGTTCTCCGGTCGCGATCAACGCGTCGAGTTCGCGTGCCGCCGGTTGCTCACATATCTCCCGGGCCATCGAGGTTAAACGATTGGTCTCTCCGCTCATGGCCGATACTACAACAGCCACCTGATTTCCCTGTGCCAGTTCAGCCTGCACGATATCTGCGGTTTTACGAATGCGCTCCAGAGAACCCACCGACGTGCCACCGAATTTCTGTACTATTCGCATCACAGAAATACCTGCATCAGTTTTCATCCTGCGGTGCCACGGTGGCAATACCAACCTTGCTCATACCCAGCCCGCGCAATGTATCCAGCACATAAACCACCCGTTTGTGATGCGTCTCGGCATCTGCCCTCAGTACCACCCTTACCTTCGGGTCACCCTTTGATGCATTCAAAATACGCTTGCGCAAATCGCTATCCTTCACCGCTTCATCCTGTACATAAAAACTGCCATCGGCGTTAATACTCACAGTCACCTGCTCCACTTTATTCTGTTCAGCTTTAGCTTTACTGGATGGTAGATCAAGCTTGAGGCTGGATGATGCATTAAATGTGGTGGAAACCATGAAAAAAATCAGCATCAGGAACACCACATCAATCAATGGTGTGATATCAACAAGATACTCCGGCCGTTTTTTTTTGCGCAGATTCACGCACGTTCCCCTTTCAATAGTTCAACAAAGCGCAGTGCATGCTGTTCAATTTCAATCACAAAACGATCCACGCGGGATTCATAATAACGATACGCAACCATCGAAGGAATCGCGACAGTCAGGCCAAAGGCAGTCGAGTTCAAAGCTTTGGAGATGCCACCGGCCAGCACATCAGCCTTGCCAACTCCTACGATTGAAATCTGCTGGAATACTTCAATCATACCAATCACCGTGCCAAGCAATCCCAGTAGCGGGGCAATGCCGGCAATCAAACCAAGAACACCGATAAAACGATCCAGATGCGCCACTTCCTGACGCCCGGTTTCTTCCAGAATTTCTTTCATGACAGAACGGTGAACACCCCGGTTGGCCAGTGCCACCCAGAGAATACGACTCATGGCAGTATTATTATTTTTACATATCTGCATAGCCTGTTTGACATCGCCATCCCGCACAGATGTCTCGATCTGCTGTACATCAGATAAAGGTATCACAACCGAACGACGCAGGCTCCAGCTGCGCTCGAAAATAATGGTCAAAGACAATAACGAGGCTCCCAGAAGGATATACATCACGGTGCCGCCCTGTTGGATAAACTCTAACACTTATACCTCCATACCCGGCAGCTACTTTAATGATACCGCCAACGTGGCTGCAATTATGAATAGGACACGGCAAAAGTCATCCTCACAAACTACTTCTGCGTAATTACTTCCACCACGCCAATGCCAACTCACGCCGCAGTGCCCCATGCTGTTGTCCGTCAATCTGTTGTCCATCAACCTGCCATTCAATCTGCCATTGTGAAATTTCAACCGGTGCGGTTCCATTCAACCAGCGCAACAGCAACGCTCCATCAGCTGTATTACGCACATCCGCACCAATGGCTTGATACCTGCTGACAACTGCCTGCATGGGAAAACCATAACGGTTGGAAGCCCCTGTTTGGGCAATGGCCAGTTTTGGCTGCAATACTTTCAGGAAGGCAGTCTGGCTGGAAGTGCTGCTACCATGATGCGGCATAAGCATAAAATCGGTTTTTTCCAGCCCGGCCCTGATCAATGCGGTTTCCGCTCCCGATTCGATGTCCCCCGGCCACAGTAAATGTGCATGATTAGCCAAGCGCACAGCCAACACCAGCGATGTATTATTGGTATTGGATGGATTAAATGATCGAGGAGGCCAGAGCACAGATAGCCGAACTTTATCAGCTTGTGAATCATCCCCCAATTCAATGTGATCACCTTTGGCCAGCCAGCGGACCAATACCCCGTGCTCACTTGCATATGCCTCTATTGATTTGACCCGGTTGTCCAGGCGGGCTGAAGGCACATCCGGCAACCAAATCTGGCCGACACTGTTCAGGCTTTTCAGCAATGACAGCGCCCCGCCGAGATGATCGGACTGGGCATGCGAGAGTGCCAGCACATCAACATGCGTGAACCCAAAATTACGCAATCCTGCCGCTACAGTCGTACCACCATTAAATCGACTTCCCTTTCGCCCCGGGACGTCCATGACAATCACGTGTTTGCCCGGCAGCAACAGCGTGGAAGCAGCGCCCTGGCCAACATCCCAGACGATCCATTGCGGTGCATGAACATCGGATTCCATCAGTACGAAGCCCAACCAGGCTGTCAGCACCAGACTGGCTGATAATGCAGCCGACAATCGTTTCTGCTGTAATAACCACCTGCCGCTCAGCAACATACCGGCCATATACAACAAACCTGACCAGACCGGCGGGTGAATAGCCCACAACTGACCGGCTGGCAGCTTTGACAGCACAGTCAACCAGCTCATCCCCCAACTGACTGCTGAACCGGCGACCTGCATCAGATTGATGGCCAACGTATCCAGCCCTGTCAGTGCCAGCAGTTCAGCAAACAGACCGACCGGTATCACAATCACGGCGTATAAAGGCACCATAACCAGATTAGCCGCCAGGGTATAAACCGGAATGCGTCCGAATGTCGCCACTATCAACGGCAAGGTAGCCAGTGTGGCCAGCAGCGAAATCCATATCAGTGCCTTTCCGGCACGGAGCAACCGAGATTTCCATACCAGCGTTTCATCCTGACGAATGTTCACTGCCCACAACAGCAAGGAGGCTGTGGCAACAAATGAGAGCCACAGGGACAGCGAAGTAATAGCGGATGGATCAAGCAGCAGAATCAGGGCCAGCGCTGCCAGCAGGGCATTGATCGGTTCGCTGCGCGATGCCAGACACCATGCCAAGGCTGCTGCCGCCAGCATCGTAGCCGCACGAATGGCAGGCAATGGCCAGCCGGCCATGCTGCCGTAAGCGACTGCGGCCAGACAACCGCAGATCAATGATATATTTCGAACCGGGAGGTAAACAATCCATGTCTCCCTCCGTGTCAGAACAAACCAGACCAGTACAAACACAAAAGTCGCAGCCATACCAATATGCATCCCGGATATTGCCAGCAGATGCGCCGTACCGGTGGCAGAAAATATATGATTGGCCTGTTCTGTAAGCTGTGATCGCTCGCCCAGTAACACGGCTTGTAAAACACCACCGTCGTGAACGGCGGCTTCGACAATAATGCGGCGTACCGATTGGCGTTGCTGTTCCAGCCAGGGTACGGAAGCATCCGTTATCTCAGGCGTGCCCTTCATACTGCCAATCAGGGCAATATGATGATCAAAACACCAGGCGCGATAATCAAATGCACCGGGATTGTGATAATTGCGCGGTTCATGCAAGCGCACCCGTGCATGAATGCTTTGCCCGGCCTGAATGCGGATAGTTTGAATATGAGAACCCTGGATGTGAACGGTTTGAAGCTGCTTCCTGTTTCCACCCGCCCTGTGCTGATAGAGCAGCGCTTTGCCGGGCAATCGTATCCCGCCTTCACGTTGGATATGGTTCAGCCGGTAGCGATAGTAGCCTGAAAAATTCTCCACCTGTTCAACATCAGCGCTAATCACCAAGTCACCGGCCAGCCAACCCGCATCCACATGCATCCGGCTGGCATCCCAGAGCAAATCAGCCGCCCCCCACAGCGCCCCCAAAACCAGCATCAAAACCGGCAAACGCTGCCTGAACACTGATAATGTGATTGTAATAATGGTGAACACAAGCACCGCGGTGACGATGCCGAGCACTTCAGTACGCGCCAGTGCCAAACCGGTAATAGCTGATAGCAAAGGTACAAACAAAGGCCAACGCCGGAAATTCAATCCGGTAGCCAGCCCAACGGTTTTAACATGAAACAGGCAACGCGACTGCATGGACTTTTTCCACCCAGTGGTATGAAACTATTACCACGGGGTGGAAAAAGTCCATGCGCGTTAGTCGGGATAAACCACCCTGCCGCGAATCATCTGATCACTACCCATTTCCCTGCGCACGACATCCTCCAGCCGGATAGCTTCACCCACTGTCTCCGCGCCTTCGCCATCCCACAGGGTAACGGCTTGGCGTCCACCAATGATGATGGAAGCCTGATACAACACCATCTCATTGCTGAATCCGGCCTCCAGAAAAGAAGCATGCAAGGCTCCACCGCCTTCGATTAACACCTGTAAATAACCGTCCCGGGCCAAATGTTGCAGAATCAATTCCAGACTGTCGACCTGCTCCACCTGCACGCCGGCATCAGACCATGCTTGCGTATATTCGTTGTTACTGCGCACATAAAAACGTGTCGGCGCCTCATCCGAGAGTAATTTGCAGTCCGAAAAAAATGGCGGCGTTTCAAAACAGAGCACTACCCGAAGCGGCACGTTACCAAACACCTTGCTGTCACGAACAGTCAGCGACGGATTATCATGTTTCAATGTACCTGCACCGACCACAATTGCATCGCATTCAGCCCGTAACCCGTGCGCATGTTTGCGACATGCAGGGCCGCTAATCCATTGCGAATGATGTGTACGCGTCGCCAGTTTACCATCCAGTGATAATGCCGCTTTGG
>CAZUVA010000020.1:0-11712 GCA_964622755.1 uncultured Zetaproteobacteria bacterium | reverse complement strand
CGGTTTTCAGATTTTCCAGCTGGAAATCATTGTTGCGCACACGCAGGGAATAGCGTGGCTGGCCGGCATAGACGGCATCGGCACCAAAAGCGAACGCATAACGCATATTTTTGATGGTGCCGGCTGGCGCCAGTAATTCGATATCGGTTTTCATGCTTTACCCTTTTCGGTTTTTCCCTTCTCAATAAGATCGCGCACCAGCGCCAGGTGCAAACGCAGATCATACAATTCCTGCGCATAGGACAGCGGCACATGAACCTTCCTGATTTCCGATTCAATACGATTCAGATCGTCCAGCAATGTTGTGCTATCGCTATCACCCAGCGCAGCATCAATTTGCCCCAGCTCTTCATACCAGCGATAAATCCGTGAACGAATGCGCCAGCGATACAACGGCGGCAATACTTTGAACAACGGCAACAACAGCGCAATAAACGGCAGTAACATGATTTTCAGCCGATCCACCAGTGTGGCCGCCCAGAATGGCAGAAAACGCTGCAAAAACGGCGGCCCGGATTTATAATAATGGTCGGCAGTTTTGCTCAATGCGAATCCTGCATGCCGTGGCGTGGGAAATGTACCTGCCCTGGAAAACAGGCTACTACTGGCATGAATGGCAGAACTCGCCTGCATCACAAGACTCTGTAAAGCCGGATGCATGTTTTCATTCACCATCAGTGTCGCTGTTGCAGCCAGCATCTGCGTATCCCGTGCAGGAATATTCAAAGCAAGATTCAGTGCCCCCTGCGGCAACAGTACCGATGTCAGCGCATCAAACCTGCGCGTGTATGCTTCGGCACGCTCGATATTCAGCATGCGGGCGTCATCACTGGACAGCAAGGCCTGCACCGATGCACTGGTTTCCGCCGACACAATAAACAGGGCATCCAACCCGCCTTGCATCAATGCGTTTGCAGCCACTGCTGTTGGCATAGAAGATAGCATCGCCGTACCACCATCAATACCGTTGGCTGCCAATAACTGCATGGCCAGTGCCTGCGTGCCGCTGCCTTTCAAGCCGATCGCAATGCGCTTGCCTTTGAGCTCGCGCAGAAAATGTATGTCCAGCCCGCGACGCAGAAAAACCCACAATGGTTCAACATACATGCTGCCGAGTGATTGCATATCTTGTTCGTCCGGGTTGGCAATACCGCTCTGGGCAAAGGCGATATCAGCTTTCCCGGTTTTCAGCCGCTGAACATTTTCTACCGAGCCGGCTGATTCCAGGATATTGACTGTGATGCCACGCTGCTTGAGATAATCCCGATAGCGCTCGGCATTGGCATAGTAGGCGCCACCCTTTTGTCCGGCAGTAAATGTCAGTGTTGTCGGTGGTGCCGGATCAACAAACTGCCAGGCAATCCCGAAACCGAGCACAGCCAGAATCATGGCCGGTATATAAATTTTCAGCTTGTCAGTGCTCATAAAGGCGAAGTGTAAAGAAAGTCAGCATAAGTGCATCCATGCTCTTATTCAGGGCAAACAAAAGCCCGGCAACAGGGCCGGGCTTCTGATTGAAACTACTTACTGAATATCCTTATCCGGAATAACCAGCATTTCGACGCGGCGATTCAGTTGCATGCCTGCTTCCGTTTCGTTGGATGCCCTCGGCTGCATTTCACCACGGCCTTCAGTTACGATTCTACGAGAATCCACCCCGTGATCAGACAGATACCATTTTACTGCCTGCGCCCGCTGTTCGGAAAGACGCTGGTTGTATTCGGCTGACCCGCGACTATCCGTATGACCGGTGATCTGAATAGTGCTGCGCGGATAACGATTCAGTATATCTGCCACCTTATCCAGCGTATTGTGAAATGCCGGCGTCAACTGGGCAGAGTTATAGGCAAATGATATTTCTGAATTCATGGTGATTTTCAGATTCTGATTTTTCAAACGCTCAACCTCAATCTGATTGGTGCGGCGCTCTTCAGCCAACTGCTGATTAAACTCAGCCTCCTGCTTATCCATATAAACACCTGTACCGGCACCGAGTACACCGCCGGCAGCAGCACCGATTAAAGCACCACGCAATGCGCCGCCGGAATGATCTCCCTGAAAACCGATCACAGCACCGGCAATTGCGCCCAGTGCAGCACCTGCAGCAGCATTTTCTTTGGTATGCCTGTTCGGATCATTCGGATTACTGGCGCAAGCAGTCAACACAAGCCCTGCAGCAATGGCAATAAACATGATTCGTTTCATCTCTTATTCCTCCGTAGCTATCAAACAGACCCCTTTACGATACAAACGTAAAATGATCTGGCTGATGAGCAGAAATTAACCTTATCGAAAGTCTATATGCTATGACAGGCGTCACCAAGTGGAATTTGCACGCCGTTTGCATGGCAAGGGCGAAGCAGATGCACTGGCTATCCTTTTCGGGCTTGCTGTTTTCATTCATGATTGCGATATGGACACCACAACAATTCGATTCAGCATATTTTTTCTGGTGCTACTGATCATGATCGCAGCTGAAGCCTTTGCTCCACGGCGGCCATTGAACCTTGGCCGGGCACGCTGGCCGGCCAATCTGGGGATTGTTGTCATCAATGTATTGCTTGTTCGCATGCTGCTGCCGGGCGGCGCAATCGCTGCCGCATTATGGGCTGATGCACACGGTTTCGGTCTATTCAACCGGCTAAGCTGGTCGGACAGTGTGGAAATCATCGCGGCAGTCATTCTGCTCGATCTGGTTATTTACGGGCAACACGTACTGTTTCATGCCATGCCGGTGTTGTGGCGGCTGCATATGGTACATCATGCCGATCGCGATATTGATGTCACTACCGGCCTGCGCTTTCATCCGATTGAAATTATCCTGTCGATGCTCATCAAAATAACCGTTGTTGCTTTGCTCGGCGCACCTGTTCTGGCTGTCATTATTTTTGAAATCGTGCTCAACGGCATGGCCATGTTCAACCATGCCAATGTCCGGCTGCCGGGGAAAGTGGATAACCTGTTACGGCTGGTGGTAATTACACCGGACGTGCACCGGGTACATCACTCTATCATTAAACCCGAAACCAATAGCAATTACGGCTTCAATCTGTCTGTCTGGGATCGCCTGTTCGGCACATACCGCGCGCAGCCGGAATATGGGCATACAAACATGACCATAGGCCTGGAACATCTGCAAACCGCGCCGACTCACAAGCTCGGTTTTATGCTGCGCTTGCCGTTTAGCGGTGATATCGGCCAGTATCCGATACTCGAAAACCAAGAGGGTAGGCATGACTGAATGCAGTTTGGATGAAGAGCAGGTCAACCGTTGCGAATGCGCCGGTAAAACATTTGTGCAGTTAAAAGCATTTGAAAATTTTGAAGCAGCACAGGCAGCAACCCGGTGCGGTATCGAATGCGGCGGCTGCGTTCCCTATATTAAACTGATGTTCGCCTGTGGTGAAACCGCATTCGATATTGATGACCCTCGCCTGGCCGAGTACGAATAAATATGCAGGCCGGTAACAACCATCGCCCTCTGGTTGGCGCTGCCGCATTTGTGGTGATCATCGCCGGCATGCAGGCTGCCGCCTCGCTGCTGGTTCCCTTCCTGCTGGCTGCATTTATCGCCATCATCTGCCTGCCTCCACTGAACTGGCTGACCGCCAAACGCATCCCTTCCGCAGCCGCTGTACTGATTATCGCGCTGGCTATTGTTTTGATTGGATTGCTGGTCGGCGCCTTTGTCGGCTCATCGGTATCAGACTTTTCGCATAACCTGCCTTCCTATCAGGAACGTCTGCAAGTTTTGACCGGAAGCACCCTGCACTGGCTTACCGGTTTGGGCATTTCCATCTCATCACAGACCCTGCTCGATACGCTCAGTCCGTCTGCAGCCATGGGTATGGCAGGTAAATTATTGTCCGGGCTTGGCAATGCGCTGGCCAATACCTTTCTGATTATCCTGACAGTTATTTTCCTGCTGATTGAAGCGGCTTCCCTGCCTCATAAATGGAATGTGATGGGTGATCATGCTCCGTCCATACAGGGATTTGAGCAGTTTATCCGCAGTGTCAGCGCCTATTTCTCCATCAAAAGCTGGATCAGCCTTGCCACCGGTATCTTCATCACCATCTGGCTGGCAGTGATTGGTGTCGATTACCCGCTGTTATGGGGGCTGGTGGCATTTCTGTTCAATTTCGTTCCCAATATCGGATCCATTATTGCCGCCGTACCGGCTATCCTGCTGGCGCTGGTGCAACTGGGTGGCGGCGAAGCATTGCTGGCAGGTCTGGGTTACGTGATTGCCAATGTCGTGATGGGTAATGTAGTCGAGCCGCGCTTCATGGGAAAGGGTGTCGGGCTATCCACACTAATCGTATTCCTGTCACTGGTCTTCTGGGGCTGGGTGCTGGGTCCGGTCGGCATGCTGCTCTCCGTGCCACTGACGATGGTTGTGAAACTGGCGCTGGAATCGAATGAACAAACACAGTGGCTGGCCATTCTGCTCGGGCCGGATGTACCACCGCAAGCTTCTTGATCCATCGACCTGAACTGAAGCTCATAAAATGGAGAACTGATGGAAATCCTTTATCGTTGCCGAAAATGTAAAACGGAATTCAGACTTGAAGAACGTGAGCCATGCTGCTGCCCCAAGTGTGAAAACACACTGGCCGATGTGATTCAGCGCTTTTACTGATCCATGTTTTTTAATAAATCCTTGAGGCCTGCGAGACCTTTATAGGTTGAGCCGGGTTCATCTTCGCGCTTGATCCCACCATGCGCATCAGCTTCCAGATAACGTTGATGTTCATTGTCATGGCAATAGATGCACAGCAGTTCCCAGTTGCTGCCATCGGGCGGATTGTTGCTGTGGTTGTGATCCTTATGGTGCACGGTGAGTTCTCGCAACTGTTTGCCGGAAAAATCGCGCCCACAGCGGCCACAGACCCAGGGGAACAATTTTAATGCCTGCTCGCGATAACTCTCCGTATTGTGACTGCTCATCAATCCTTTCCGCTGGCCTGAATCCATGCTACGGCCTTATTGTAGTCATCAAAATGGAAATGTTTGATCTCGGCACTGATAAAATGGGTGGAGATATGAGGGAAAATAGTCAGCACCGCCGAATCGGAAACCACGGCGACTTTCTTGATATGCCGGTGATGATCGCGCACAAATCTGAAATGACTGAGCATGCTGGCAAAACTGTCCCAGCCGGGAAAAGATTCAGCGTGAATAATCAGCCCGGCAAGCTTCCCCTGCTGTTCAATGACAGGATCCACCGCTGCCGCAACGCGACTAAAATCCTGTTCGCTCAAAGCACCCCTTGGTGAAACCGCCAAAATGGCATACTCGTTATCAATATCGAAATCAATCATATCCTGTCCCCCGACTACGCCAGCATCCGCCACATACTGAACATAGCCGCCTGACCGCAATATTTCCCATTGTCATTCACAAGATTCCATACCTTAGCCTGCTCAATCAGAAAACGTTTACCTGAACTGGAAACCCGAACACCACAGTAGTCATCGATATAACCATTTTCTGTCACTCGCTTGAGCAGGGCTTCGCGTTCAGCCCGAACGGGTAGCTCAGCCGACAGCCGGGAAGGTAATGTCGTAACTATATCCCAGTCCATTTCAAACAGTTGTTGCGCTGTGTAATTGGCATAGTTGATGACGGGATCACTTTCCATGCCGTGAGACAATAACGCAAACGACGCAAAATAAAGCTTTCGGGCAGTACGAGCCGGATCATGTTCATCATCCATCAATCCGCAACCGGACCAGTGATTCAGGTTGTCGCTGAGCAGGCTGATATGATCAACCAGAAATCCGTTGGCTTCGCATGGTTCGGGGAGACGCTTATTCACTCGAGTGCTTCCTGATTGAATCACACTTATAGACGGGAGACATCCGCCAGATTCAAAAACAGTGATCTCAGGCGTGCCAGCAAAGCCAGGCGATTACCCCTCACCTTCTCATCTTCAGCCATCACCATCACATCATCAAAGAAGGTATCCACCGGAGCCCTCAAGCGAGCCAATACGCTTAATGCAGGGGCAATGCTGCTATCAAAATCGGCTACAGATACAGCGGCATGAAAATCCACTTCCGCTTTGATCAGCCCATCATAGAGTGCTGTTTCAGCGACTTCACTGAATAGATCTGTATGAACAGCATCCGGGATGCTTTTGGCTTTCTTCAGAATATTGGCAATGCGTTTATTGGCTGCAGCAATGGCCTGCCCTTCGTCCGAGCCTTCAAAGCCCGCCAGGTGGCGTGCAATCAAAGCCTCCCGATACAATGGTCTGGTCTCGGAGGAGTTCACAGCGGCATCAATAGAGGTTCTGGAGAAGCCCAACAGACCACTCAGACCCAGCAGACGTTCAATGACAAAACTGTAAACCTTCGCTTTGGTCTCATCGGAAATGGCAATAGTAACGCGCTGTTGATTCCACTGCTTGGCCGCTTCATCAATCACCTTTTCGAGCGTCATATCAACCGGTTGCCTCGTATCGGTAAGCAGGCGAATCAGGCCAATCGCGGCACGGCGCAACGCAAACGGATCGGCGCTGGCGGTCGGAATGCGCCCCAGATGGAAATAACCCAGCAATTTATCGGTGCGTTCGATAATACCGATGGCGCGGGCAATACGATTCTCCGGTAAATCATCCTCGGCACCGGCCGGGGCATAATGGAGTTCAATGCCGGCAGCGACAGCATCATTTTCACCATCCATGCGGGCATAAATACCGCCCATATACCCTTGCAGTTCGGGAAACTCCCCAACCAGCCCTGTAGTCAAATCAGACTTACACAGCAGAGCCGCGCGCTGAGCATCATTGGCATCCACGCCAAGTGCTGTGGCATTATCGAGCACAAAGGCGCGCATACGGCGCACCTGATCGCCAACCATACCGAGGCCATCCTGAAAAACGATCTCGGATAATTTCTCGACACGCGCATCCAGTGATTGTTGCGGATCGCGGTCAAAATAAAATGCGGCATCGGCCAGACGTGCGTTCACCACGCGTTCATTGCCATGCGCTACAGCTGCCGGATTCTTTGATTCAATATTGGCCACGGTGAAAAAGACAGGGCTTACATTGCCATTTTCATCATGGGTAGAAAAACAGCGCTGATGATGTTTCAGTTCAATGCGACTCACTTCTGCCGGCAGGCGAAGGAACCCCGTATCGTAGCGGGCAGCAATAGCCTGCGGCCACTCGACCAGATCGGTCACCTCTTCCAGCAATGCTTCATCAGCTACCAGTTCGATACCTTCACCGCTTGCCACCTCTGCAAGCTGGCGGGCAATCAGAGTTTTGCGAGCTTCACGGTCTGCACGCACATATTGTGTTTCCAGCCATGCAAACGGATCATCGATATCGATTTTTCCAGTTGAGCCGTGCACACGATGACCCCGACTCTCCATTCCGGTCTGGACACCAGCATAGGTGAAATCAATTGTTGTATCGCCGAGCCGCGCCACCATCCAGCGAATCGGACGAATAAATGCATCACTGCGGGATTTCCCGTCCTGCCACTGCATTTGCTTGGGGCTGGGTAATTTACGCAGGATTCCGGGCATGGCTTCAGCAATAATATCGGCAACCGGACGGCCTGCGACAGTGCGCACCGCTTTCATGTAGTTACCCTTACCATCACCCTTGTCGGCCAGTTCAAAATCATCCAGCGAAAGGCCGGACTTTTTGGCAAATCCATGGGCTGCGCCGGTCGGTTTTCCATCAGCAAAAGCCACTCGCTCCGGTGGCCCCCATATCGTTTCTTCACGATCCGCCTGCATGACAGGGCAGCCTGGGGCATGCAGTAACAGACGGCGCGGTGAAACACCCAGTCGCATATCCTCTGGGGCCACATCCGCACAGGCCAACAGTTTTTCGACGGCTTCTTTCAAAGCTTCTCCCATGCGCGGTGCTACGCCGGCAGGAATTTCTTCCGTTCCGATTTCCAGTAACAGCGGTTGCATATTGCTCATGATGCTGCTCCTGCATAAGCATGCGAAACGGTGCGGGCAAGCCCGCGCACGCGCCCGATAAAGCGTTGCCTCTCGGCTACGGAAATTGCGCCTCTGGCATCGAGCAGGTTAAAAGCGTGGGATGCTTTCATGACCTCTTCGTAGGCGGGTAAAACCAGATTTTTTTCCGTCAGGCGTTTGCATTCACTTTCGGCATGATCGAATTGCTGATGCAGCCAGCTACTGTCTGCCTCATCAAAATTGTAGGTGGAAAACTCGACTTCATTGCGGTGAAACACTTCACCATAGGTGGTTTTTTTGCCGTCTTCGGTTTCCACCCAGACCAGATCGAATACATTTTCGACCCCCTGAATATACATGGCGAGCCGTTCCAGTCCGTAGGTGATTTCACCCGGTGTCCGGGACAGCTCCACCCCGCCAACCTGCTGGAAATAGGTAAACTGGGTAATTTCCATGCCATTGAGCCAAACTTCCCAGCCCAGCCCCCAGGCACCGAGCGTGGGCGATTCCCAGTCATCTTCGACAAAACGAATATCGTGCACTTCCGGATCGATGCCGATGGTGCGCAGCGAATCGAGGTAGAGTTCGAGAATATTCTCCGGTGCCGGTTTGAGAATCACCTGAAACTGGTAATAGTGTTGCAAACGATTCGGGTTCTCACCATAGCGGCCATCGGTCGGGCGGCGGCACGGTTGCACATAAGCCGTACTCCAGTCCTTGTTATCGAGCACGCGTAAAAAAGTGGCCGGATGAAATGTACCCGCCCCCATGGATGAATCATAAGGTTGTTGTACCACACAACCCCGTTTGGCCCAAAACTGCTGTAATGTAAAAATTAAATCCTGAAACGTTAGCACGGTTGCTCCCTCAAAAAATCGGATGGCAAACCTAGCCGCGCATGCAAGTGCTTGCCAGCAAAGCATGCCGGATAGATAGAAAGCCTGATTGCTCCAAAGCTTGTATGTGTGGATCAAGCACAATAGAGACCTCTGCACCATGCCCCTTTTGGGTTACATCTGCGTTGAAAAAATCTATGAAATCCTCATTTTGCAGCAAGCAAACTGCGGTTCCATAGATTTTTTCGCCTTGATTCGCTCCAAAATGAACGATGGTGCAGAGGTCTCCAATATGTAAACCCTCTGGCAATCAATGGTTTCTTTCCGATGGCGCATGAATATCATGCCGCGCCATCAACTATTGGAGAACAAGATATGCGCACATGGATTAAAACGTTTACCACACTATTAGCATTGGGTCTTGCCAGTCCGGCGCTCGCTGCCGGAGAACATTATGTTGGAGTCGGGCTGGGTGCATTCAATCTGAGTAATGACGTCAACAGTGACACCGTATTTGGCGGCTATGTGATTCTCGGCCATCATTTTAATGAATATTTCAGTGCGGAGATTCGTCTCGGTGGCACCGCCAGCAGTGGCGATGGTGATGCGATTGGTGCTCGACCGAAGCAGCGTATGGACTTTGTGGCGCATTATCTGAAACCACAAATTGCCATAGCTTCGGACTTTATTGTCTATGGACTGGCCGGTTTTGCAGTGGTTCACGGCACCTATCAGGCTACCGGCAAAGCGAAGCAGAGCAAAAACCGTATCAGTTATGCCTACGGTGCCGGTGTGAACTATCAGGCAACGGACGATTATTCAGTCGATGTCGAATTTACACACATGCTGGGCAAACCCGACAACACGGCTGCCACCATCAGCACCAATTACAAAGGACTGGAAGCCAACACGTTCACTGCAGCCCTCAAATATCACTTTTAATCCGGGTTAATTCCTTTTCCGAAACAACAGAAACAACCAGATTGCTCCGGTAGCCAACATGGCGGAAGAGAGCAGCATACCCATGGTCACCGGGCCGAACAGAAATCCGAGTTGCACATCCGGCTGCCTGAAATTTTCACAGATAATACGCGCAATCGCATAACCAATCAGGAATACCGCAACCTTGGCGCCGTTCGGCCATGCCTTGTTACGCAGTGACCAGAGCACAGCAAACAGAACAATGCCCTCCAGCGTCATCTCATATAACTGACTGGGATGGCGCGGCTCAGGGCCGGCCTGCGGAAATACAATCGCCCACGGCACATCGGATATACGTCCCCACAATTCTCCGTTAATGAAATTGCCGATACGCCCGAACATCAGGCCGAGCGGCGCCACAGTAAAAAAGCGATCCGCCAGGCCGAGAAACGGTAAATCATGTCTCCGGCAATACCACCAGCCGGCAATAATCGGCCCGACCATACCACCATGGAAGGACATGCCCCCCTGCCAGACATACAGAATTTCAACCGGATGCCCCAGGTAATAGCTGAAATTATAAAACAGCACGTAGCCAATGCGGCCACCGATCACGACACCGAGAATCAACGTCGTGAACAGACCTTCATAGGCATCTCGGGAAACCTCTGTTTCCCACATGCCATCCTGCTGTAGTTGTCTGCGTACCAGATACCAGGTTCCGAAGAATCCTGCGATATACATCAGCCCATACCAGTGGATGGCCAACGGCCCCAGTTGCAATGCGACCGGATCAATGCCCGACCAAACCCAATGCGTATTCACGGCGCCTCCATTCATTTCAAATCACCCATAACAGCAGACCACCGAACAGGATACGGTACACACCGAAGGCAACAAAGGTAAAGCGTTCCAGGAAACGGATAAACAACCGCATCACCAGCCAGGCCGAAATAAAGGCAACCACAAAACCGGCTGCGAGCACCGCAAAATTCGCACCGGTGAAATCCTGATAATGCTTTAACAGATCAAAACCGCTGGCTGCCAGCATCACCGGCAATGCCAGCAGAAAGGAAAACTCGGCACTGGCCTTGCGACTCAAGCCGACCAGCAATGCGCCAACAATGGATGCGCCAGCCCTGCTGGTGCCGGGAATCAATGCAAATATCTGGGCAATGCCAATCCAGCCCGCCTGTCGGTAAGTCATGTCTTCAAGACGCTGCACCGGCTGTTGTTTATTTTTTTGAAAGTATTCGATCACCAAAAAAACAAGGCCACCGACAATGAACATGATGGCAACGATCTCTACCGTAAACATAGCCTTGATCTGTTTGTGAAACAGCAATCCGACCAGACCAATAGGAATAAAGGCCAACACCACCTTTTTCCATAAATCGATGTTCACCTGATTGAAAATGAATCTGTCCCGATAATTGGCCACCACCGCCAGAATAGCGGCAAGCTGGATAATCACTTCAAAGGCCTTGTTGCTTTCGGTTTGCGCCATGCCCAGCCACTGGCTGGCAACAATCATATGGCCGGTGGACGAAATGGGCAGAAATTCAGTAGCGCCCTCGATCACGCCCAGAATAATCGCCTGAATAATATCCATGAAATAAGATCCTTTATCGGCCAGCGCCGCTCAAAGCAATAGGTGCGGTGCCACTCTACGGCGAACAGAATACAATGCATCAACCTGTTTCCACAACCTGCCGGAAGGCAAAGCCGCCTTCATCCACCATCCATACCCGCTATTACATTATCACCATATATAAACGGTCATTTCCGGTCATAAATGGACAGCCAACAACCTTTCTGTAAAAGTTAGTAATGCCGTCTAGACAGGGAAGGTGAAATTCCTTGTTTTAAACATAATACCCAATAGCAAGGAAATGAAGGGCGTATATAGGAGCGTAATAGATGGAAAATCAAGTCCTGTTATTACGTTAGTTAGACTGTCCTCAAGAACCCATAACCCATTGATATATAGAAAGAAAGCACTCAT
>CAZUVA010000019.1:0-12351 GCA_964622755.1 uncultured Zetaproteobacteria bacterium | reverse complement strand
GTCGAATTTTCTGCTGGTCATTTGCCGGATAACTGCAATGATTTTCGTATTGTTTAACATGAAACAAGCAACACGCCTGCATAGTTTTTTCCACCCTGTGGTAATGTTTCATACCACGGGGTGGAAAAAATCCATGCGCGTTAGGGTCGGTGAGACTGGATGAATTTTAGTGGGCAACAGAATTTTGATCATGAGCAGCCTGCCTGTGTCGGCGTTCTGTTGACCAATCTTGGTACGCCGGATGCACCGACAAAGGCTGCTGTGCGCGCTTATTTGAAGGAATTTCTGTGGGATCCGCGCGTGGTCGAGCAGCCGCGCTGGCTCTGGTGGCTGATTCTTAATGGCATCATTCTCAATACGCGTCCGGCCAAATCGGCGGCGCTGTATCAATCGGTATGGACTGAAGATGGTTCTCCACTGCTGGCTAGCGGAAAGAAGCAGTGCGAGAAATTACATAAGTCTCTGCGTAAAGAATTGGGCGATGGAGTGCATGTGGAACTGGCCATGCGTTATGGCAGGCCATCGATTCAAACCGGTCTGGAAGCCTTGCGCGAGAAAAACTGTCGCAAGATCGTCATTTTGCCTCTGTATCCGCAATATTCAGCGACCACAACCGGTTCCACTTTTGATGCAGTGGCTGATGTGCTCAAAACATGGCGGCGCGTGCCTGAGTTGCACCTGATCGACGCCTACCACAAACACCCGGCTTATATTGCCGCGCTGGCCGACAGCCTACGGGCGCACTGGGCGGAAAATGGCAAACCGGAGCGTTTGCTGATGAGTTTTCATGGAATTCCCGAAAGCTATTTTCAGGCCGGTGACCCATATCCTTGCCAGTGCCGAAAAACAGCCTCTTTGCTACGCGAAGCGCTGGGGCTGGACGAAGAACGGGCGCAAATCGCGTTCCAGTCACGCTTTGGCAAAGAGCCTTGGGTTCAGCCCTATACCGATGAAACACTGAAAAAATGGGGCAAAGCGGGCGTGAAATCCGTCGATGTGATTTGTCCCGGCTTTGCTGCCGATTGTCTGGAAACGCTGGAAGAAATTGGTTCCGAGAATCGCAACTATTTTCTGAATAGCGGCGGTGAACACTATCGCTATATCCCGGCCCTGAATGACAACGAAGCGCATATTCGCGCTTTGGCTCAGATCATTTCAGAACAGGTGGCGAAAACCAGTCAATGAGAGGCGGCAAGACCTGCCCTTCTCAGCCCTCGTTGCTCGTCACTCGGCCCTCCCCTTGTTCCTGTTTATTGCCTGAGTAGCTTGGCGCACAGGTTTAATTCTAGAGGCCTCTGCACCATGCCCCTTTTGGGTTACATCTGCGTTGAAAAAATCTATGAAATCCTCATTTGCAGCAAGCAAACTGCGGTTCCATAGATTTTCGCCTTGATTCGCTCCAAAATGAACGATGGTGCAGAGGTCTCTTCTATCAGGAGGCGAAACGAATGACCCCAGTCGTTATGGCTATCACAGTGCTGTGTTTCTATGTGCTGTTTTACCGCTTTTATGCCAAAGGAATTCTAAGCAAAAAAATATTCGCTCTGGATGATAATGCTGCCACGCCGGCCCATACCATGCGTGATGATGTCGATTACATCCCGACCAATAAATACGTCCTCTTTGGACATCATTTCGCTTCCATTGCCGGTCTCGCCCCAATGCTGGGCCCTGCCATCGCGGTTATCTGGGGCTGGGTTCCGGCGCTATGCTGGGTGGTATTCGGCACGTTGCTAGTCGGTGCTGTGCATGATTTTTCCGCACTGGTATTGTCCATTAGGCACAAAGGTCAAAGTATCGGCACAATTGCCCGCGATGTCATCAGCCCGCGAACACGCTTATTGTTTCTGCTGGTGATTTTCTTCCTCGTAGCACTTGCCATGGGTGTATTCGTGCTGGTGATTTCCGGCCTGTTTGCAGCGCCCGATGCGGCCAATATTCCGGCTACGGCGCATCCGGAAGCTGTATTCCCAACCTATTCCCTGATGCTGATCGCTATGGTGATCGGTTTTCTGGTCTACAAAAAGAATTTTTCCTTGTGGCCCATGATTGGTATTGGTTTTGTGCTGATGCTGATCACCACCCGTATCGGTCTGGATATGCCCGTCACCGGATTTTCTGCCGGAGACTGGACATGGTCCCTGCTGATCTATGCTTTTATTGCCAGCGTGCTGCCGGTGTGGTTGTTGTTACAACCGCGCGATTTTCTCAATTCGCTGTTATTGTATCTGGCTCTGTTCTCAATGCTGGCCGGCTTCTTCATCCTGTCGCCGGACTGGGTTGCGCCGGCCATCAATCCAAATCCGGTTGGCGCGCCTCCGATGATACCCTTCCTGTTCATCGTCATTGCCTGCGGTGCGGTTTCCGGTTTCCACGGTTTAGTGGCATCAGGTACAACCTCCAAGCAGCTGAACAGAGAAAGTGATGCTCCCTTTGTCGGTTATGTCGGCATGGTCGGAGAATCACTGCTGGCACTGCTGGCCGTGCTGGCTACCACCGCCGGAGCATTCGCCACACGAGCCGACTGGGAATCTTTCTACGGTTCATGGGACAAAGCCGCCGGCCTGCATCAGAAACTCGGTGTGTTCATTCAGGGCAACGCCAACTTCATCCATCAGCTCGGCATACCACTCGATTATGCAGCCGCCTTTATCTCCGTGGTTGTCGTGGGTTTTGCCATGACGTCAGTCGATACCGGCGCACGTTTGCTGCGTTTTAATCTGGAAGAAATTGGTCAGACCATCGGCGTTAAAGCGCTTGGCAACCGTTATATTGCCACCTCCCTCGCGATTGCCGCTATTGGATTCTTCGCTTTTTTCAAAATGGATGGTAAACCTGCCGGTCTGTTTCTGTGGACACTGTTCGGCACCACCAACCAGATTTTGGCCGGGCTGACACTGCTCACCGTGACAATCTATCTGTATCGTAAAAAGAAACCGATTCTGTACACCCTGTTACCCATGCTGCTGGTGCTTGGTGCCACCATCTCCGGCATGGTCATGGGTATCGTCAAAGCCATCGGCAAGGAACAGTGGACGGTGGCGGCAGTTGGTGCGGTAATTTTTCTGTTGGCCGGGTGGGTGTTGATTGAAGCTCTGATTGTAGTCAAAAAAGTAAGGGCGGAAAGAATCGGCACGGATTAGAGCCTGTCACACTAACTACTGGCGATGGAATTGCTGATTTCAGATGCTCATCCATAACCCTGTTGGAACGGAAGATTATGTAAGCCTGCAATCTTCGCACCTGACCTTCAGACTTTTCCAGCGGGTGCAAAATGAATAAGCCAGCGGTATGCTCGCGGTATGCATTTTGCTCCATTTTCTCACCTTCATAACCACTCGGATTTCTCCCTGCTGGGAGCAAGCACGTCAGTCGATAATCTACTCAAAAAGGCGGCCGAGCTTAAGCAGCCTGCTGTGGCGCTAACCGATTACGGCAATCTGTTCGGGGCTATCGAATTTTATTCCAAGGCCATGCGTATGGGTATCAAACCGATTTTGGGTTGTGAAGTCTATCTCTGCGATGATCACACCAAACGCGTGTCCGAAGGGCCAAGGGGGCCACGATTTCAGCAGCTGGTACTGCTGGCCCGCAATAATCATGGCTGGAAAAACCTGCTAAAGCTGATTTCCATCTCTTACCTGGAAGGCTTCTACTACAAACCGAGAGTCGGCAAACCCTTGCTGGCTGAACATGCCGATGGCCTGATTGCACTCTCATCCGGCTGGAACGGTGAGGTGGAACAATTGCTGCAAAAAGGTGACAGGAAGGGAGCTAAACAGGCTGCGTTATCCTACAAACAGATGTTCCACGACAATTGTTTTTTTCTTGAATTGCAGCGCCATGGTGCAGCCGGTCAGGAAGATATCAACAGACAACTGATTGCGTTGGCGCATGAACTTGATATTCCGTTGGTAGCCAGTAACAACTCTCACTTTCTGGCCCGCGAAGATTTTCAGGCATTTGAGGCCATGATCGCCCTGCAACAAAACCGCACTTTAAGCGATGAAGTATCCGGTTTTTTTACGCCGGAATATTATATGAAATCGTATGAAGAAATGGCCGAACTGTTTGAGGATATCCCGGAGGCACTGGAAAACAGTATGCATATCGCTAATCGCTGTAATGTGGATCTGCAATTCGGCCACTACCAGTTGCCGGATTTTCAGCCACCGGTGGATATGGAGTTGAGTGCCTATATGCGTCTGCAATCTCGTGAAGGACTGGATGCCCGCTGGCCTGTCATTGTTGCCGGTAGCCCCGATGCTGATCGGCAGGTTTATGATGATCGACTGGCCTTTGAACTGGATATTATTGAGAAAATGAAGTTCCCCGGCTATTTTCTTATTGTATCGGACTTCATTACATGGTCGAAAAATCAGGGCATTCCTGTTGGCCCCGGTCGTGGCTCCGGCGCCGGATCACTGGTCGCCTACAGCCTGAAAATCACCGATCTCGACCCCATCAAATATGGTCTTCTGTTTGAGCGCTTTCTGAATCCGGAACGCGTTTCCATGCCGGATTTTGATATCGATTTCTGTATGAGCCGTCGTGAGGAAGCAATCCGCTACGTCACCGATAAATACGGTGAAGATAAAGTATCCCAGATCATCACCTTCGGTTCGATGAAAGCCAAGGCGGTGATTCGTGATGTTGGTCGGGTGCTGGATATGGAACTGGCCAAGGTCAATACCATTGCCAAGCTTATTCCCAACGATCTGAAAATGACGCTTGAAAAAGCACTGGTGGAAGAGCCGAAACTGGTAAAAATGATTGAACAGGATGATGAGGTTGCGCGTCTGTTTGAGCTAGCCAAACGGCTGGAAGGATGCCACCGCAATGCCGGCAAACATGCCGCCGGCGTAATTATCAGCCGTGAGCCACTGACTGAAACAGCTCCTCTATTCAAGGTCGCCGGCGAAGAAGGAAAGGTTGTGCAGTGGGATATGGCCAATGTCGAAAAAGTTGGCCTGATTAAATTCGACTTTCTGGGGCTGAAAACGCTCACCGTCATTGATATCGCATCTAAATTGCTCAAACAATACGATCCGCGCCCCGAAGCACAGCATTTTGATATCACCACGATTCCAATGGATGATGCTGCCACCTTCAAGCTAATGCAGCGTGGTCAAACCGGTGCAGTATTCCAGGTGGAATCTTCCGGCATGCGCGACCTTCTCACCCGCCTGCGGCCCGATTGTTTTGAAGATATTATCGCGCTGGTGGCACTGTATCGGCCCGGCCCTCTCGAATCGGGCATGGTGGATACTTATATTGAATGCAAACACGGGCGTCAGGAGATTGTTTACCCGCTGCCACAGCTGAAACCGATTTTGCAGGAAACCAATGGTGTAATTTTGTATCAGGAACAGGTGATGCAGATTGCGCAGGTACTGGCCGGTTTTACACTCGGACAGGCCGATATGCTACGCCGTGCCATGGGCAAGAAAAAACCGGAAGAGATGGCCATTCAGCGCAAAATTTTCATGGCAGGCGCCGAACAGCAGAAGATTGATCTCAACAAGGCTGAACAGATTTTCGATCTGATGGAGAAATTCGCCGGTTACGGTTTCAATAAATCCCATTCGGCTGCCTACGCACTGATATCCTATCAAACCGCCTATCTCAAAACACATTTTCCGCAGGCGTTTATGGCAGCTACGCTCTCCTGCGACATGAGCAACACCGACAAGGTGGCTATTCTTGTAACGGACTGCCGTAATATGGGTATCGAGATTCTGCCACCGCATATCAATGCATCGGACTGGGAATTCCGACCAGAAAATGATGCAATTCGCTATGGTCTGGGGGCCATCAAAGGGGTTGGAGAAGCGGCTATTCGGGCAGTTGTTGCCGAGCGCAAAAATAATGGTGCGTTTGCCAACTTTGAAGATTTGATGCTGCGCAGTCCCGCCCGCACACTCAATAAACGCATTCTGGAAGCGCTGATCAAGGCTGGCGCATTGAATGAACTTATTCCACACCAGCAGGCAGCCCTTGAAGGTCTTTCCGACACCCTTGAGCAACTGAATCGTAAACGTAAAGAGTATGCCTCCAACCAATCGGCCCTGTTTGAACTGGCTGAACCTGAAAGCCATCAGGGATTTCCGCTGACACAGGTCTGGAGTCCCGGCGAATGTTTGCAGGCAGAACGCGAGGTGCTCGGTTTCTATCTGACCGGCCATCCGCTGGAAGCATATCTCGATCGCAGCACTGGTCTGGGTAATTGCAATTTAAGCCAGCTGACGGATTGTGAAGACGGTGCCCAGGTTGTCATTCCGGTCGGCATTTCTAGTATCCGCCAGTACCATGGCGGTCGTGGAACCATGGCATTTATTCAGCTGGAAGATTTGCATGGGCAGGCAGAGATGGTCTGTTTTGCCAAACTATACACTGAGTCCACAGAGTTACTGGCCTCTGATCAACCACTGCTGGTAGCGGCCAGAGTGGACAAATCCAGAGGGGATGAACCGACACTGGTAGCCGAGGCGATTGTGTCGCTCGATATGATCCTGCCGGAACTGGTGACCGAAATTCAGATTTCTGCCGCCAGCATTGCCTGGGATGAGGTAACTCTGGCACGCCTGAAGTCTGCAACCCAGGGCGGAAAGGCACGGCTATCGTTCCATGTGCGCCTGTCTGACGCTAGCCTTGCGATCCTGGCAACCGGCCCATGTATCGACTGGTCTGATCAAGTCAAAGCGCAACTGGAAGCGCGTTTCGGATCAGCGGCGATACATATTCGCTGTAAATCGTGGCAACCGCCCCGTAAACAGCAGGTGCGTCGGGGAAGCTGATGGTGGTGGTCATTCCCTGCACTGAAGTATGATTCCATCTTGTTTGGAACACTTGCCAGCTTGATGTTAAACAGGAGAGACAACAATGGCTTACAGTTACCTTGAATTTGAACGTCCAATTGCTGAGCTGACATCGAAAATTGAAGATCTGTCGAGCATGGGTGCCGGCTCCGGTGTTAATATTGCCGAGGAAGTCGAGCATCTGAATATCAAGCGCGACAAACTGATCGAACAGACCTACAGCAACGCAAGCCGTACCCAGATTTGTCAGCTGTCGCGTCATCCGGACCGTCCCTATATTCTCGATTATATTCCGCAATTATTTGATGATTTTCAGGAACTGCACGGCGACCGTGCTTTTTTCGATGATGCCGCCATCGTCGGCGGTATTGCCAATTTTCGTGGCAGAAGCGTCGTCATTGTCGGTCACCAGAAAGGGCGTGATACCAAAGAAAAACTGAAACGCAATTTTGGCATGCCCCGGCCCGAAGGTTACCGTAAAGCATTACGCCTGTTTAAACTGGCTGAACGTTTTGAAATGCCTGTACTGACATTTATCGATACAGCCGGCGCATGGCCCGGCATTGATGCTGAAGAACGGGGTCAGAGTGAAGCTATTGCCCGCAACCTGCAGGAACTGGCGGCATTGAAAGTGCCTGTTATTTGTACCGTAATCGGTGAAGGTGGTTCCGGCGGAGCACTGGCCATCGGCGTCGGAGATCGCATGTTCATGCAGCAATTCTCCACCTATTCGGTTATTTCTCCTGAAGGCTGTGCCGCCATTCTCTGGCGCGACAAAGCATTTTCCGAAGATGCTGCGGAAGCACTGAAACCGACAGCCACTGATTTGCAGGCGTTGGGATTGATCGATGCAATTATCCCTGAACCCAAAGAAGGTGCGCATCGCAATATCGAAGAAGCTGCCGGATTCATTGCTGACACATTGGAAAAGGCGCTAAACGAGCTTCTTGCCCAACCATTGGATAAGCTCCTGGATCAACGCACAAGTCGTTTACGTAATCTGGGGACATTCGGCACCAAATAGGCAGGATGCCGGTTTGAGCGTCACGCCGTAACGGCCCGGAGGGTCGAGGGCAGGAACCCGACATAATCTCGCCCGATTCATGCTGCACCGATTCTGAAAATCACTCTTGTTTGATTGGGAAGAAGGCTTTCAAAATCTGTATAGAAGCCATTCTTCAGGTATTTTCCGGTTTTAATGCACAAAAAAACACCCCGTCTGAAAACAGACGGGGTGCGGATTAAGCCATGGTTGGTTTAAGCTTCTGTGACGTTGCGAGCCTGAGGGCCTTTCTGACCGTCTTCGATTTCGAATTCTACTTTCTGACCTTCAGCCAGAGACTTGAAGCCTTCTGTCTGAATAGCTGAAAAGTGAACGAATACATCGTCACCACCGTCGTCCTGGGCAATAAAGCCAAAACCTTTAGTGTCGTTGAACCATTTTACTGTACCTGTTGCCATTTTTACATTCCTCGATTTAATACTATTTGATTTTGCATGCATGCTTATGAATTGTTACTGGTGAAAATCGAGAAGAAACTTCCGAATTGGCCAAAAAACACTTTCAACAACCATGTCGTGCTGGGCGCACTGTATGGTAGCGATTCACATAAGGCCAGCAAAACAATTCGTTTTGTGTGCAAAAATGCTCACTTATGTCTTATCGGCCAGTCTTTTTTCAATATGATCAATGCGCATCAGCGCCGGCGGATGTGAATCATGCCAGGCGGAATAAAGTGCATCCGGAGTAAGCGTGCTGGCATTATCCTCGTACATTTTAACCAGTGCAGAAGCCAGCGCTTCGCCGTTGCTATGGTTTACCGCATAGGCATCTGCTTCAAACTCATTCTTGCGCGAGAAATAACTCATAACCGGATCCATCACAAACGTGAATACCGGCAACACCAGCATAAACAATACCAGAGCAGCATGATTTGACGGATGTATCACACCCAGTCCGTTATAAAACCAGGCTTGCTGCATCAGCCAGCCAAGCAGGGCGAAACCGGCTAGCGACATCACAATCATAATGATCAATCTCTTTTTTACATGCCCGTGATGGAAGTGCCCCAGTTCATGGGCCAGTACAGCCTCCGTTTCCACAGGTTCAAGCTGCTTGAGCAGGGTATCAAAAAATACAATGCGCTTGGCATTACCGAGTCCGGTGAAATAGGCATTGCCATGGCTGGAGCGGCGTGAGCCGTCCATGACAAACAGGCCATTGCTCTCGAAACCACAACGATTGAGCAGCGCTTCAATACGCGATTTCATTTCGCCCTCCGGCAATGGCTGAAATTTATTAAACAGCGGTGCAATGAAAGTAGGGTAAGCCCATATCATCAACAGCATAAAAGCTGTCCATACGAACCAAGCGTACAACCACCACCATGTTCCGGCTCCGTTCATCAGACTGAGAATCACCCATCCAAGTGGTGCACCGATAGCCATCATCAATGCAAGTTGTTTGAACATATCACTGATATACAAACCAGGCGTCATCTTGTTAAAGCCAAATTTTGCTTCAACATTGAAGGTGGTATAAACCTCCAGAGGCAATTCCAGCACGTGTCCGATCAGAAAAAACAGCATCAGAAATACAACACCGGTCCATACCCCGGCAAGGCCGAACGAGGCAGTGATGGTGTCCAGCAACATAAGACCACCGCCAACAGTCCAGATCAGAAACAACAGCAAAGCATATATTTGCCCGAAGCTTCCCGGTGTCAGTTTGGCAATGGTATAGTCTGCAGCTTTTTGATGTGCAGAAAGGGATATTTTATCGCAAAAACGGGAAGGAACAGCATCCCGGTGAGCCAGAACATGCACCTTTTGCCTCTCTGACAAATATAGCCCTATTGCTGTAGCCAGAGATGCAAAGGCCAAAACTGTCCATGTCCATGATGTCATGGCAAATGCTGTTGTCATGTGTTGCCTTCCTGATATTTTAATGTGGTGGTAAATGCGGCGATCACCTTAAAGATTCTATACTTGCGCCTCAATACTGGCCAGCCCGCGCTGCAGGCTAATCGCTGATTGCAATACCGGCACTATTAAAGTGGCGACCTTACCTTCGCCGATACTGTGTTTTAGTTCAATCAGCGGATCCAGCCCCATTTCTTCCAGCACATCCCTGTGTCCGGCATCACTGCTCACATGACTGGCCAGCATCCAGCCTGCAATGCGGACATCCCATGCAATAGCCGCCAGCGCAGCCGTTGCGGAAGAGAGTCCGTCGAGCAGAACCGGAACTCCCTTTAAGGCAGCACCACGATAAAATCCGGCCATAGCAGCCATTTCCAGACCCCCCAGCTCCCTGAGAACATCATGCGAAGGCGTGCCGACAGCACGGGCTCTGGCTTTTTTTATTGCCATCAGCTCGCGGGCATAGATTTCGGGGCTTGTATCAGAATCCGATGTCAATGCCTGTTCCGGAGGCAGGCCAACAAGCTCGGAAATGATTGCTGCAATGGAAATACGATCTCCTGCTGCAATGGAACCGGCAATGAGTAAATTAGCACCTGCCGCAATAGTACGGTTGGCCATTTCTTCACCGATACCGACGATTTCCCAATATTCTGCCTGACTCATGGCGGATTCGACTGTGATGTCAGCGGTGCCGGAGGAACGCACTTTGGCATGTTCTACCGCATCAATATCAGCAAGGCATCCGCTCACACCAACATCAACAATATGTAAACTGCTGCCCGCCTGTCGACATAATTCAGCGATAACAGCATCACTTGCAGTGGCATTGCAAATCCTCTCCCTGCTTGGCACTGCCTTATGATATTCAATGCTGCTGGCCACGCAGTGATCTGCAGCGAATAAAACTGTTGCGGCGTGAATTGAATCAGGAATTCCCTTGTTTTGGCGCTTGGAAAACCACAGAGCCAGGTTCTCCAGTTTGCTCACACAACTGGAAGGCTGTAACAGGATACTGTGGTGATCCTGCTCAGGGTGTATGGAAGGTATTTCCATGATTAATGTCCTCCTGAATGGAGAGGTTCAAATCTCACACAGGTATCAGTATAGACCATATTTTTCCAGCCCGCATGATTCATGAATCATGCGGGCTGATGCGAGTTTAATCATATGAGTGGATCAGTTGCCTTATGGCTGCAGGATCAACATTCTCGGCCACAAAGGCATTGCCAATACTACGCAATAAAACATAACGAATCCGGTCGCCTACATTCTTTTTATCATGCCCCATTGCATCCAGCCATGCATCAGCAGTGAATATCGGGATAGCTGTCGGTAACCCGGCCTGTTGATAACATCCGCGAATCTGTTCTTCGATGCCACTGCTGGCATATCCCAGATGCTCCGACAGGCGCGCCGCCATCAATGTACCCATAGCAACGGCTTCACCATGCAGAAACTCAGTATAATATGTCATCGACTCAATGGCATGGCCAAAGGTATGTCCCAGATTCAACAACGCACGCATACCCTGCTCAGTCTCATCAGCCATCACAACTTCGGCCTTATGACGGCAGCAGGTGTGAATCATGCTTGAGAGTGCCCCGGCATCCAGATCCTGCACACGTTGCATATGCTGTTGCATCCAGTCAAAAAAAGCGGCATCCCTGATCAATCCATATTTGATCGCCTCGCCCAGGCCCGCTCTGATTTCTCGGATGTCCAACGTGCTTAATACAAGCGGATCAATCCACACAAGTCGGGGCTGATAAAAAGCCCCGATCATATTTTTTCCGTGTGGATGATTGATGGCTGTTTTGCCTCCAACGCTGGAATCTACCTGCGCCAGCACCGTGGTCGGTACCTGAATAAAGGGGATACCCCGCCTGTAACAGGCTGCGGAAAAACCGGCCATATCACCAACCACGCCACCACCTAACGCAATCACCGGTTCATTTCTGGAGAGCCTGGCATGCATCAGTGCATCCATGATTCGGCTGAAGCTACCCATAGTTTTATATTGTTCGCCATCGTCAAGAATGCATTCGGAAACCTGCCAGCCGCTCTGCTCCAACGAGCTGCGTACCTGCTCCATATACAATGGAGTAACTGTCACATTGCTGATAATCATGCAACGGGCGGGCGCATCAAACAGGGCAACCATCGCTTTACCCAATCCATTCAGGCAACCGGATTCAATATGAATATCATAAGACCGAGTTCCCAGATTGACCCGATAGACTTGTGCGTTGGTAATCATTTTAGGCATGTGCCGACTCTGACATTTTCTCACTATGCAGAGAAGCCGGAAAATCCCTCTTTTAACTTTTGAGCCAACAGATTCAGGATGGAATGAACTTTAGCGCTGCACCGTTATTGCACCAGCGCTGGCCGGTCGGCTCCGGGCCATCATTAAAGACATGGCCCTGATGGCCACCACAGCGGATACAATGATATTCGGTGCGCGGCAGAATCATCATAAAATCCCGTTTGGTTTCAGTATGCCCTTCAATCGGAGCATTAAAGCTGGGCCAGCCGGTGCCACTGTCGAATTTTGTATCCGACTCAAACAGAGGCAAATCGCAACCGGCGCAAACATAAGCCCCCTGAC
>CAZUVA010000018.1:0-12449 GCA_964622755.1 uncultured Zetaproteobacteria bacterium | reverse complement strand
TATGTGAGGCAAGTAAAAACCACGCTTTTGATGCTCGGCTCCTGCCTCGCGGCGCAATGCGTCCCATTCCCGCTGTCCTGCGGAATGGTGCTTCGCCGTTAAAGGGTAAGGGCATGAATGCCCGCATCCCGTATCCACATTAAAACTTCCCGTAATACCCCTCTTTGAGCGCATCAAAGAGGTTGGCGGCACTGTGTGTTTCGCCGTCGTATTCAATTTCTTCATTGCCCCTGGCTTCTACCACTGTGCCGTCGTCCAGAGTGAATTTATACGTGGTGTTGGCCAAATCCTCTTCCTTGACCAGTACGCCCTGGAAGGCTTCCGGATTAAAACGGAAGGTGGTGCAGCCTTTCAGTCCCTGCTCATAGGCATAGAGGTAGATGTTTTTGAAATCCTCGTAGGGGAAATCGGTCGGTACATTGGCCGTTTTGGATATGGATGAGTCGACCCAGCGCTGTGCCGCCGCCTGAATATCGACATGCTGTTTCGGTGTGACTTCATCAGCACTGATGAAATAATCCGGCAAACGGGTTGCTTCATCCGTTGAAAGCGGTATGGCATCGGCATTGATCAGTTCACGATAAGCCAGCAGTTCGTAGGAGAACACATCCACTTTCTCTTTGGTCTTCCTGCCCTCTCGGATGATGTTGCGCGCATAGTGATGGGCGAAACTGGGTTCAATACCGTTGGATGCGTTGTTGGCCAGAGAGAGCGAAATCGTGCCGGTTGGCGCAATCGAGGAGTGATGTGTGAATCGGCACCCCTTTTCGATCAGCGCTTCGATCAGCACTTTGTCTTCCTCGTTGCCGGTGGCGAGGAACTTCTGCATATATTTTGAATACTTGCCCCACAGGATTTTACCACTGATCCGGTCTCCGATCTGAATGCCGTCAGCCGCCATTTCCGGGCGTTTGGCCATTATTTCCGAGGTCACTTCATAGGTTTCTTCCAGCGCCGGTGCTACACCCTTTTCTTCAGCCAGTTCGAGCCCGGCGACAAAGCCGGTGCGAGCCATTTCATAAGCTATTTTCTCAGTGAACTCGAGCGATTCAGTCGTACCGTACGGTGTGCGTAGCATGGTCAGCGTTGAACCCAGTCCCAGAAAGCCCATACCGTGGCGGCGCTTGGATACAATCTCATCGCGCTGTTTGGATAGCGGCAGGCCGTTGATATCTACCACATTATCCAGCATGCGGGTGAAAATTGAGATTACCTCACGGTAGGCGTCCCAATCAAAATATGCCTTTTCGGTGAATGCATGGCGCACGAATTTGGTCAGGTTCACGCTGCCCAGCAGACAGGCTCCATAAGGCGGCAACGGCTGTTCGCCACATGGATTCGTGGCGCGTACATCTTCGCAGAACCAGTTATTATTCATCTCATTCACTTCATCAATCAGGATAAAACCGGGTTCAGCGTAATCGTAGGTCGATGCCATGATGACATCCCACAAACGCTGTGCTTTTATGGTTTTGTATACCCGGCATGCAACAAAACCGCGATCATCTTTTAACGCGCCCTTGGGAGGGTTGGCAACATGTTTGAAGACAATGCGTGTGTCGGCATCGTCGAGCTCCGTCTGGCTGGCCGGGAAGACCAGATCCCAGTCGGCATCATTTTTCACTGCTTCCATGAAATCGCGCGTGACCAGACAGGACAGGTTGAACTGGCGCAGCCGTCCGTCTTCACGTTTGGCGCGAATGAAATCCATGATGTCCGGATGCGAAATATCGAATGTGCCCATCTGGGCGCCGCGACGGCCACCGGCTGAAGATACGGTGAAACACATTTTGTCGTAAATATCCATGAATGACAGTGGGCCGGAGGTATATGCACCGGCGCCACTTACATAAGCGCCTTTGGGACGCAGGGTGGAGAATTCATAACCGATGCCGCAGCCTGCTTTCAGCGTCAGGCCAGCTTCATGCACCATGGAAAGAATGCCGTCCATCGAATCGGGGACGGTACCGGATACGGTGCAGTTGATGGTGGAGGTGGCCGGTTTGTGCGCCTGTGCGCCGGCATTGGACATGATACGACCGGCAGGAATAGCGCCGTTGGCGAGCGCCCAGACGAAACGGTTATGCCAGAATTCACGTTTATCTTCGTCTTCGACCTCTGCCAGCGCAAGGGCGACACGATCATAGGTGCCCTGGATGTTCGCATCCACCGCTTCGCCATGTTTGTCTTTCAGACGATATTTTTTATCCCAGATATCTTCCGATGCCGGTTGAAATCCGATCTCGGTAGTGGCTTCACAGTCAGTTTTTTCAACTGATGCAATATTTACAGCATGCGTGTTTGCGTTCATGCAACTCCCCCTGGAAAAGTCATAGTCCCTCTTGAATCAGAAATCCCGGCAGCTAGTTTAGGCACTATATCTTGGGTGTCAAGCGTTCTCAAAACACTACAGTTAGTGTCTCATCGCACACAATCTATTCACGGTTTATCCACAGAATATTCACCGGATCGAACTGAATTCGGTGAATATTCAACCCAGGATCCGACATTGATACTGGATGATCGGTGTAATCATTTGGTTTGGATGGTGTTTCGAAAAAATTATGTAGCCACCTTGCTGGTGATGAGTAATTTTTCGGAATGCCAGACGAATCAAAGGGTTGCGGCGTGCGCCGCATGTCAATGTCGGATCATGGGTTCAAGCTTTGTTTGGAGAGGGGGCTCTGGCCTGATACGATGCGCAACCCATGAGCGACTTAAACCATAAAGCCAGTATGGACACCCCTTCACAGGCAGATTCATCCACCAACCCGTCCTCTACCCATTTCGGTTATGAAACGGTGAGTGGAAGCGAAAAAGTGCAGCGCGTGATGGGCGTATTCTCATCCGTAGCCAGCCAGTACGATTTGATGAACGATTTAATGAGCGGCGGCATGCACCGCTTGTGGAAGCGACGCATGATTGCCACGGCAGCCATCGGTGCGGGCAGTCGGGTATTGGATGTTGCAGCCGGCTCCGGCGATATTGCCATTGGTCTGGCTGCAAAGATGGGGCCAGCAGGTCGTGTGGTGCTAACCGATCTGAATGGTCCGATGCTGGCTGAAGGTGCGCGCCGTGTGATTGATGCGGGGCTACTGCCTGGCCGGGCCGACTGCATTCAGTCCGATGGTACGAGGCTCGCTTTTGCCGATAACAGTTTTGATTGCGTGACGATTGCCTTTGGCATCCGCAATTTCCTCGATATCGAGGCGGGTCTGACCGAGTTTTACCGCGTACTCAAGCCGGGGGGGCAGTTTATGTGCCTGGAATTTTCGCGACCCGTATTTCCGGGGCTGGGCGCTGTTTATGATGCCTATTCATTCAATATGATTCCGCTGATCGGAGAAAAGGTAACGGGCGACCGCGATTCCTATCAGTATCTGGTTGAATCCATTCGCCGTTTCCCCGACCAGCAACGCTTCGAGAAACTGATTCGCGGTGTCGGTTTCGATCTGGTGAAGCACGATAACATGACCGGCGGTGTCGTCGCCCTGCATAGGGGTTATAAGATTTGAAATTGAACCACAAAGGCACAAAGGTACAAAGTTACTATCATGAAAAGTACATGGTATTCGTACGCTATTGCCTTCACCAATATCATCACAAATGGCTAATAAACAACACTGAGAAATGGTTTTCTTTGTGTCTTTGTGCCTTTGTGGTGAAAGGTTCTTCATTTGGAGAAATGCGATGAGTGTGATGTTTCTTCCGCTCAGGTTGATTCCGGTGCCGGTACAGTGCGTGGTGATGACCACGGTGCTGGAACTGGTGTTTTCGCGCGATGAGTCGCTCAAGCCCTGTTTGAATGATCTGGAAGGGCGCGTGTTCCGGATCCATGTACGGGATACCAATGCTATCATGTTTCTCGGTTTTTCACGTGGCAAGGCGTGGGTGCATTCTTCCTATCAGGCCAGTTCCGGTAAAGACGTGGATGTGCGTTTGAATGCCACGACGGCCGGTTTTGCCCGTATGTGTTTTGGCCATGAAGATCCCGATGATCTGGTTTTTCAGCAGGTTTTGAAACTTTCCGGTGATTCCGATGCCATGCTGCGTTTCAAAAAATTGTTTGCGGCAGCTGATCTGGATTGGGAACGCGAGTTGCGTTCTGCATTCGGCGATTTTTTCGGTTCAAGGGTGGCGCGTGCAGCGCATGCACTGGTTGAAGCCGAGCAGAAAATGACCGATTCCTCCCGTCAGGCCGTCAGCAACAGTCTGCGGGATATGGATATCCCGGATGGCGAGCGCTTGCAGGCGTGGCAGGCCGGCGTTGAGCATCTTGCCCATCAGGTTTCCCGTACCAAGGGAAAGGTAACCCGGCTGCAGCATAAACTGGAGCATTACCTGTCCGACCAGGCGAAACAATAGTATATGGGCATTTTATGAGGCTGCCTGCCAATATCCGCCGCAATCTGCGCTTGATGCGCATCGGCCATATTCTGGCCACACATGGTCTGGCAGCACTGGCTGTACGGATGCGATTATTTTATCCCTATGTCTGGCTGGTACAACTGTTTCGCGGTGATGAGCTGCCCAAGGACCTCGGCACCCAGATCCGGCTGGTGCTTGAGACACTGGGCCCGACTTTTATCAAGTTTGGCCAGATGCTCTCTACGCGTGTGGATCTGTTACCGATGGATGTCGCGCTGGAACTCAAAAAACTGCAGGACGATGTGCCGCCGGAACCGTTCAACCGGGTGCGAAAGGTCATTGAGCGTAGTTTCAAAAAACCGCTGACCGGCGAAGATGGTGTTTTTGCCTCGTTTGACGAACAGCCGATAGCCGCGGCTTCCATTGCGCAGGTGCATTTTGCCGAATTGAAAGATGGCCGGCGTGTAGCGGTCAAGGTCCGCCGCGATCATATCAGCAAAACCATTGAATCGGATCTGGCTATTCTCAAGTTGTTGGCATCCCTGTTTGACCGGTATTTCAGCGAGTATCGTCGTTTAAAAGCTCCGCGCGTTATCGAGGAGTTCGCCACCACGATTCGAGGCGAACTTAATTTGCGCGCTGAAGCCGCCCATGCCAGCCGTTTTGCCGAAAACTTTACCGAACTGGAAGGGGTGCGCGTGCCGGACGTGTTGTGGGAATATACCCACCATGAGGTACTGACCACCGAGCGAATTTCAGGGCTTCCCATCGATGAAAGACAGGCGTTGGAAGCCGCCGGACACGATTGTCTGAAGCTATGCGAACGTGCGGCGATACTGTTCTTCCATATGGTATTTGTGGACGGATATTTCCATGCCGATATGCATCCGGGCAATATATTTGTGGCTGAGAATGGTGATATTGTATTGGTGGACTTCGGTATTGTAGGCCGGCTTGATATCAAATCACGACGTTATATCGGAGAGATGCTGGTGGCCTTCCTGAAGGAAGATTATCGCCGTTCTGCCGAGGTGCATGTGGAAGCCGGATATGTGCCGGCCGATACCGATATTTCTGCCTTTGAAGATGCGTTGCGGGAAATTGCCGTGCCGATTTTCAACCGCCCGTTGGCCGATATCTCCATTGCAGAGTTGTTGCTGAGCATGTTTGCAGTTACCGAACGTTTCAAAATGGAAACACAGCCGGAGCTGTTGCTGTTGCAGAAAACCATGGTGGTGATCGAAGGCGTTGCCAGAGAACTGGCCGATCAGGTTAATATCTGGATGCTGGCGCGACCGCTGATCAGTTCCTGGGTAACACGCCATATGGGGCCGGTGGGCAAAGCCGAAGCAATGGCCGAAGAACTGCGCGATCAGCTACGTAACTGGATGCGTCTGCCTGAAAAGGTTGATGGCGTACTTTCCCGAATTGAAGAGGGCAGCGTCAGCTTTAGTTCTGAGACATCCCGCCTGCCGATTGTCGTCGGTGCCATGCTGACAGCCTCAGGTGGTGCGTGGCTGGCCTGGTCGGCTGCACATCAGGCATCAACCCTGATGATAACATTTGCCGCACTGCTGACGGGGCTTGGTTTCATCCTCACATTGATCCGCTCTTAAACAGTTTCAGCAGGCTAAGGTTTATTCGAGGATTCGGAACTGGACTCAGAACTGGATTCGGACTGAATAGGATGAGTTATCGGCGCATGTGGTTCAGGTTCGGGAGCAACCGCCGCATCTTTTCCGCCGAAGAAAGCACGCAATTTCCTAAATACGGTTTTGATACCACGCCAAAGTTTTGGTAACAGCCAGATCATCAGTAGAATAAATACTACCATAAAGACCAGAAACAGGGTTGGATGATGCAGTGCTGCCCACAAGCCGCCGAAAACTGCAATATCCTCTGAAATCGATGCTGTCCAGTTGGAAAATGGTTCCGGGGATGTGTTGATCAGCGCTCGCGTACCGGCTTTGGTGACATGTGTTGTGGCGGCCAGTCCGCCGCCCATAATGCCTGCGGCAAGTGCCAGAGCCGGTGTCACATCGCCCACCGCACCGGCAGCCAGCATGGCACCGGCCGGAATGCGTACAAAGGTGTGCAACACATCCCAGGTGGAATCAACACCGGGGATTTTATCGGCAACGAACTCGACTACATACATCGAGCCGGCCGCGAAGAGCACCATCGGATCGGTTAGAATTTCCAGGCCGGGCGGCAAATCGACATTGCCGGTTGCCCCCATCATACCCAGCATCAGAATGGCAGCATATAAATTGATACCGCTGGCCCAGGCTGCGCCCATAGTCAAAGCCAGAATCGAAGCGACTTGATCCAGTTGTTCCATATTTACTCCTGTTCAATCTGAAGCTATCATCGCCATAACCGGGTAAAGCTGCAACCGGGGATTCTCCGCAAGCAGCGCAAAGATTTCACCAGACTCCGATAATCAGAGGGATTCGATCAGCGAAGTGTCCAGATCATTGGGTACGTCATAGCCCATTATTTCAAACAATGTGGCAGCCAGATTAGACAGTCCCGGCTGATCATCATCCTGTGCTTGTCGCAACGCGTAGTTTCCGTCATAGGCCGGATCAAACAGGATACAGGGTACAGGGTTGGTGGAGTGTTTGGTCGAGGGTTCGCTGCTGCCATCTGTTGCGATGGCCAGCATTTCTTCCGCATTACCGTGATCGGCAGTAATCAGGGCATATCCGCCCACTTTTTCCAATGCATCAATGATATGCCCTACAGCAGTATCGACAGTTTCAATGGCTTTGATTGCAGGTTCGATTTTTCCACAATGACCTACCATATCGGCATTGGCAAAATTGATCAGGCCAAATCCATATTGGCCACTTTCAATCAATTCGACAGCTTTATCGGCAATTGCAAATGCTTTCATTTGCGGGGCAGCGGCGAAGGAAATGCCTTTGTCAGAAGGGATGAGAATATAATCTTCCATCGTATCATCCAGCGGTTTGCGATAGCCGCCATTAAAAAAGAAAGTGACATGCGGATATTTCTGCGTTTCAGTCAGGCGGAATTGTTTGACGCCTAACTCAAGAATACGTTTACCAAAAGGGTTCTCCACCTTGGTTGGCCCCATCAGTTGCAGGGCTGGCAAATTTCTGTCTTCGTCGTATACCATCATGCCGGCATAGGTAATATCCGGGCGTGTGCCACGATCGAAGGCATCGAATTCATCCAGTTCAAAGGCCTCGGTGATTTCAATGGCGCGATCACCTCTGAAGTTCATCATCACCACGGCGTCACCGTCGGCAATGATGCCGATCGGTTTGTCTTCATCATCAACAATGACAAAGCCCGGCATATCCTGATCAACCAGTCCCGGCTGCGCCGACCTGAAATATTCAATGGCAGCTAGCATGGACGGGAATCGATATTTCCCCTTGCCGTGTACCATCAAATCCCAGCCTTCTGCTACTTTGGGCCAGTTGTGGTCACGATCCATGATAATGACTTCACGGCCGCCGCCTGAGGCAAAGGCGTAATCAAAACCTTCGTGGCTGCTGATAAAGGCAAAATCTTCTTCCAGTTCACAGACAAATTTCTGTGCGGTCTGGATGCCGACATCACGTCCGTCGAGTAGCGCATGAATACGCAGTCTTTTGATGCCGGATTCAAAGGCAAAATCAATCAGTGCCCGGAAATGACTTAAATGCGAATGAATATTGCCATCAGAAAGCAAACCCAACAAATGCAGTGTGCCGCCCCCTTGAGCTGCTGTTATGGCCTGTTTCAATGCTTCGGAATTGAAAAACGAACCGTCTGCGATGGCATTCTTTATTCGTGTGGGTCCTTGTTCCAGCACCATGCCGGCGCCCATGGTCAGGTGGCCCACTTCCGAGCCACCCATATCCTTTTCCGATGGCAGCCCTACATTGTATCCGTGTGTGAGTAAGCGGGTGTGTGCATAGTTTTTCCACAGCCGATCCACGTTAGGGGTATGCGCCTGCGCAATTGCATCCGCTGCTCCACCGGAACCCAGACCCCAGCCATCCATTACAATCAGTAACACTGGCCGAGAGTGCTCAGCCGCGGGCGGGAAATATCTATTTTCAGTCATCCATTCACCTGTTTCATCATATGTTCCTTTACCAGCAAACCCGGCGAAATAACCCGAGCCGTCAAACATGCCGAAGCATACCATTTGAGAAGCCGCGAAGCATACGGCCCCAAAAGAGTGGGCAATCATGCATGGTTGTCCGGAAATGAAAACCATGACTTGCCGACCCGTCTCATTGGCGGCATCCTCATTGGCGATGTTTCACGAGTCCGTCACTCCAACCACAACATTTATTGTTGCCGTCATCATTGCCACGGTCGCGCAAATGGTGGCCAGTCGTTTTCGATTCCCTCCCATTTTGCTGTGGTTGCTGGCAGGTATGTCGCTGGGGCCGTTTGGGCTTCATATCCTGCATGTCGAAACGATCCAGCCGGCGTTGCATGCGCTGATTGAGCTGGGTTTGGCCATTATTCTGTTTGAAGGCGGACTCAACCTTAATCTGAAGGCCCTGCGTGAAAACGGATGGGTTGTCGGCAGGCTGGTGATATTCGGGCCGCTTTTGACGATGTTGATTGGCGGTGCTGCAGCACACTTTATGCTGGGGATGGACTGGCTTCTGGCGCTGTTATTCGGGGCGCTGGTTTCTGTTGGCGGCCCAACGGTTATCCTGCCGATTGTTCGGCAAATGCGGTTGGGCCGACATGTTAGCCACGTATTGACAGCCGAAGCCATGCTCATTGATGTGATCGGCGCTATCCTGGCCATTGTCCTTCTGCAGGTAGCTCTGACACTGAATATGGATGCTGCAGCTATTGCACAGGATATTTTTTATAAAATAGCTGTTGGCGCAGTGCTGGGTGTAGCCGGAGGGCGCCTGCTGGCATGGTTACTGACCAGCCTTTGGGCCAAGGATTTTGAAATTCGTTCCGTGCTAACATTGACCAGCGCCTGGGGCATGTTTTTGCTGGCCGATTCGATCAGTACGCAGGCGGGGCTACTGACCATGTTAATGATGGGAGCAGTGTTGCAACGCATGGAAGTGCACGATATCCAGCGTCTGAAACATTTCAAAGGCAGTCTGTCGATGCTGCTGATCTCGGTGTTGTTTGTACTGCTGGCAGCCAATATGGATTTATCGGTCATGTATTCTTATCTGTGGCAGGGTGTATTGCTGTTTGTCATTCTGGCGGTTGCGGCGCGGCCACTTATTGTATTTCTGTCTACTTGCGGAAGCCGGTTATCTATCCGTGAGAGCCTGTATCTGGCTGGTATGGCGCCACGCGGAGTGGTAGCGGCAGGTATCACCTCCCTGTTTGTCCTTATCCTGCAGGAAAAGGGTTATCCCCAGAGTGATATGCTGATGGCTATGGTGTACATCATTATTATCTTGTCCGTGCTTGGCTACAGTCTGTTGGCCGGGCCATTGAAGCGCTTGTTATCCATTGAAGGCGGCGATGAACGCTCGGTATTGATTATCGGAGGTGGTCAGATTGGTTCGGAAATTGGTCGGGCGCTGGGCGAAGATCGTGAGGTCAGGTTTCTGGATCTCAATTCCGAAGTGATCAGCAGTCTGAAACATTCAAACTATGATGCCGTTTGCGGCAATGCACTGGACCCATTGTACTGGGAAATTATCCACGCCGAAGAAATCGGTTGCACCCTGATTATGACCGGATCATCGGATCATAACCTGTTAATAGCGCGGCTGGCGCATGAAAACTTCCATATTCCGGAAATTTACGTCACTCTGCAGGAACAGGATGAGGTGAAGCATGCCAGCATGATTCATCAGTTGCAGGCAAAACGCCTGTTCGCCAAACCCTATCAATTTACCTACTGGAATGATCAGGCTTACCGAAAACGCCTGATTTATGAATCACTTCACATCGAACCGGACTCTCTTCTGATTGGCTACCGCATGGCAGATGTTCGTATTCAGCATGGCGTGCAGCCAATCACTGTGATTCGCGAAGGGCTGACACTGGTACCGCATGACGACCTGATTCTGTCCATGAACGATGAAATCAAGATGCTCATGCGACCCGAACGTATTCAGGAAGGGGAGCCCATGATTTTGCCTCCGTCTTCCTCCCAAATCGCACAATAATCACCGCTATTTATTCGGGTTAGAAGATGCAGTATCGCACCCGTTTCGCGCCCAGCCCGACCGGGCTATTGCATGTTGGAAACGCCTATTCAGCGCTTCTGTGTCAGGCATGGGCCGAGAAATATGACGCTGAATTACTATTGCGCATTGAAGATATCGATCATACCCGATGTCGCTCTGAATTCGCCGATGCCATCATCGAGGATTTGAGCTGGCTGGGGCTGAACTGGCAGTCTCCGCTCAGGTTTCAGAGTCAGCATTTGCAGGATTATCAGCAGGCTATCCGCACACTCAGAGAGACAGGGTTAATTTACCCGTGTTTTTGCACCCGCAAGCTGATTCAGCAGGAACTCATACGCATGGCTTCAGCCCCGCATGCCGAAGATGCGATAGCACTGTATCCCGGCACGTGTAGAGACCTGTCGGCGAATGAACAGTATGGCCGCATGCAACACGAGCCGTTCGCCTGGCGCTTGAATATCGAGAAGGCCATGGCGCTTGTAGGAGAAGACATAAGCTGGCGGGATGGGTCGGGAGACGTACATGCGGGCAATATTGATCATGACATCATCATTGGCCGTAAGGATATCGACTTCAGTTACCATCTCGCCGTGGTGGTCGATGATGCTTTGCAGAATATCAGTCATATTATTCGCGGTCGGGATATGGAGGACAGCACCGGCATTCATCGCCTGTTACAAAAGTTACTCGGATTACCTGAGCCCGTGTATCTCCACCACCCACTGCTGTGTAATCAAAGCGGCGAACGACTGGCCAAGCGAAATGCTGCCACAACATTGAAGGGTTTGCGTCAGGCGGGTGTGGATGTATTCAAATTGCGTGATTTTTTAAGCGGTGCGGACGCGCTATGCTGGCCTTTTGAGAAAGGAAATGAGCGAGAAATACTGAACATGCTTGGCAAGGCCCGATGATCTGCCATCATTCGCCCTGATTCCAAAGAGATAAGGGTGATGTAATTTGACAACAATTCTTGATTTGATCGGTAACACGCCCATGGCGCAAATTCAGCATATTACCAGCCATCTGCCTGAAAATATCCGTATTCATGCCAAGCTGGAGCGTTTTAACCCCGGCGGCTCGGTCAAGGATCGGCCGGCACTGTGGATGATTCGGGATGGTTTGAAGAAGGGTTTGCTGCGCCCCGATAAAGTGATTCTCGATTCAACCAGCGGAAATACCGGTATCGCGCTGGCCATGATTGGTGCGAGCATGGGGTTTCGCGTACAACTGGTGATGCCGGGTAACGTTTCCGATGAGCGTAAGCGCATCTGCCGCGCATTCGGTGCAGAGCTGATTTTCTCCGATCCGCTGGAAGGTTCGGATGGTGCAATCATCAAGGCACGTGAGATTTTTGAGGATAATCCACAACGTTATTTCAAGCCGGATCAATATAATAACCCGGCCAACCCTTTGGCTCATGAAGAATCTACCGGCCCTGAAATATGGCGTGACAGCGATGGCAAGGTGAGCCATTTTATTGCTTCGCTGGGCACGTCCGGCACACTGGTTGGAACCGGCCGCTTCCTGAAGAAAATGAATCCGGCTATCCGTGTTATTGCTGCTGAACCGGATTCTCCGTTTCATGGCATTGAGGGGCTGAAACATATTGAATCGAGTATTGTACCGGGTATTTATGATCCCTCGGTCTATGATGAAAAGATCGGTATTGATACCGATGAAGCTTACCGTTTTACCCAACGGCTGGCTTTGGAAGAGGGTATTCTCTCCGGCCAGTCCTGCGGATGCGCTTTGGCGGCAGCATTGAAAGTGGCAGAGGCACTGGCTGAATCCGGTGAGCCCGGTGAAATTGTGGCGATTTTTCCCGATGGTGGTGAAAAGTATCTGACTACGCCGGTATTTTCCGGCAGTGATCGGGTCAGCTATGCCGAGGGGATTTAATCCGGTTTTATGGAACCACTTGCAAAAGTC
>CAZUVA010000017.1:0-12506 GCA_964622755.1 uncultured Zetaproteobacteria bacterium | reverse complement strand
CTTCTTCATATATTTTCTTTCCTTTACGCCAGTATCCGGCACCGATAATGCGGATTACGTTTCTTCGCCACGTAAACCGAACCGTCATAATGCCGCCGCCGACTTCACCAAAACAGTAGTAACGATTTTCAGTTCGGCTGTGCTTTACATCCTCTGCGATGATTCTGTCCGGATCGGCAAATGCGTGTTGGGCAACTTCAAACGAGACACTGTGTTTCTTCTGGTTTTCATGGTTCTTCTTTTCATCCCGGCCAAATGTTGCCGATGTCATCGATGGATCCTATGAGGGCGGATAGATATTGTCCATATATAAAGCCATATAATCAGATGGCTTTATATATGGCATTAAATCAACAAAGAAGATGCCTGGCTTGACTCTTTGGCACTTTATCAGGTGGTAGTCATTTTTCACCCAGCCCTTCCATCAGTAGCGACTGCACTTTAACCCGTTCCTGCTCCAGCTTATATTTTAATTCCGCTTCGGTCGGCAGGTACCGAATATTTCACCACCGCTTCAAGCGCAATCGAAGTGGAATCATGGCTGGATAGAATACGCTCGTAATAGAGCTTGCTGATCTGCCGACCCAAGGTGCGGGCACTCCAGCTTTGTTCAATCGCTTCCTGCTGATACCATGCTCTGGCTTTGAGGTTTTCAATGCGGATGAGTTTTCTGTAGTGCGTCTAGCTCAATTTGTGACTCACTGCATCACATTTTAGGAAATAGAGATAAAAGCCGCACATATTTCGTTGGCTGCTAGCATCAAAGCCTTTGCCAAACTCCAATGTCAGCTTTTTTCAACGCAGATGTAACCCAAAAGGGACATGGTGCAGAGGTCTCTTTATAATCACCACAACATAGCCCTTAAAGGCCAAGTCCCTGATAGTATCGTCGTCAAAATATATGGACTTCCTGCATCTAAATGGTTTTCTCTCACAGCCTCAAACCCGGTTGGCGGTGCTAAATCCTGACAGGCATGCGACGGGCACCGAAGGCACCTTTGAACGGACCGAATCGACCGGGAATAGCAGTGCCGCATGTGATACAGTGGCCATTATCAGACAGATGATGTTTCTCAATTTCGTACCAGTCGCGCACAATCACCTTTGAGCGGCAACCGGGACACAGGGTGGTGCCGCCGGCTGTGTCGTGCACATTGCCGGTATAAACGTATTGCAGACCGGCCTGCAGCCCGATGTTACGTGCCCGGGTTAATGTGGGTGGAGGTGTGGCCGGAATATCCGTCATTTTCCAGTCCGGATGAAAAGCGGTGAAATGTAACGGCACATCGGACCCCAGATGTTCGGCAATCCAGTCGCACATGGCGGTGAGTTCGTCATCGCTGTCATTTTTACCCGGAATTAACAGGGTGGTGATTTCGAACCAGACATCCGTTTCATGTTTCAGATATTGCAGGGTATCGAGCACCGGCTGCAACTGGCCGACACATAACCGGTGATAGAAATCTTCCGTAAATGCTTTCAAATCCACATTGGCCGCATCCATATGGTCAAAGAACTCGCGGCGTGCCGGTGCGTGAATATAACCGGCGGTCACAGCCACAGTCTTAACATCCAGTGCGTGGCAGGCGCGGGCAGTATCCACCGCATATTCCAGGAATACGACCGGATCGTTATAGGTAAAGGATACGCTTTTACAGCCGTGGTCAGCAGCAGCGCGGGCGATCTGCTCCGGTTCGGCCTGATCGCACAAACGGTCGAATTCACGCGATTTGGAGATGTCCCAGTTCTGACAGAATTTACAGGCCAGATTGCAACCGGCCGTACCGAATGACAACACACTGGAACCGGGATAAAAATGGTTGAGCGGTTTTTTCTCGATCGGATCAATACAAAAGCCGGATGAACGACCATAGGTGGTCAATACGATCTGTTCGCCTTCGCGTTTACGGACAAAACACAGCCCCCGCTGCCCGTCATGCAGTTTGCAATCGCGCGGACAGACATCGCACTGGATACGGCCATCATCCAGCCTGTGCCAGTATCGCCCCGGATAGTGTTCATTCGCCATGGCTATTCCTTCGTTTTCTCCTGCTCACGATATTTGCTGACCTGATACTTGTATAACAGCACTTCCGGATGCCAGAAGTCGGCGGAGAGGCCCGCTTTCAGTTTCAGATGTTCCATAAACTGCTGAGGATCGGGTAACTGATCCCACACCTGTGGCAGAAATGTCGACTGATGCTCGCCATATTTAAATACAACACCATCGATATCCCGGCTGATTCTCGACAACGCTATATTCTCGTTGTGCGCATGGATCGGTTCCAGCGCCGACAATACCGACACCTCGATTTTCACATCGCCGTATTCATCCCTGTCCAGCGGCGCAAAGCGGGGATCATGGAAGGCAGCAGCCACTGCATTGGCCTGTACATCTTCAATGAGCGGGCGGTGAGCCTCCAGCGAACCGATACAGCCGCGCAGCTGGCTATGCATGGTGAGCGTAACAAAAGTCGCTGTGGCTTCCTGCAACCAGCCTGCATCGCTGATATCGGTTTCATCCACTGCGGCTTCCTTCCCCTCTATTCCAGGGTTTGCGGCAATCGCATGGCGAGCCAGTGCAATGAGTGTATCTCCTCTGCTGACAGAACCACTCATATCAGACCTCCCTGCCCATAAAATACAATGGATGCGTATCCAACCACACGATCCCTGTCACCTGCAGTATCACCCGAATTGCGATAATCCAGCAACTGAGCAGTCAGTCCATAACGTCTGGATATATTCAACAATGCATTGATGCCCGTGGCACCGCAAGCCTGCTCATGATTCAACTCCCCCCGCATTTCAAGTACCGTATCAATGCTTTGTCGATCCAGCGCCCGGGCTTCATCATAGCTGTGGTAGTGGGACAGATCGGAACTGATCACAAACAGGGTTTTCTCATCACCCCACAGGCTTTCGATCACCCGTGCAACCGCATCCGGCTGCACAGAACCGATACAGATCGGCAGCAATGAGAAATCGCCGAGTACCGTTTGCAGAAACGGCAGATGTACCTCCAGCGAATGTTCCTGCGCATGAGCAACATCATTCACCTGCACCTCAGGCAGTGTCAGTACCTTCTGCATGACTTCTGTGTCGAGCCGAACATCACCCAGTGGCGTGGAAAACGAATCAGACCCCGACACGGCCATGCCGTAAAACGAAACCCGGTGAGCAGGGCCCAGGAGCACCACGCGTTTGATTTTGGCCCCTTTCAGCGCGGTATAGGCACAGGCCGCTGTCGGGCCGGAATAGATATACCCGGCATGCGGTACGATGATGACCTTGGGAACCGGCAATGATTCAGGCAAGCGGGCTGTTGCATCATGCAATGCACCGGAGATAAATTCGCTCAGTTCCCCGGCATCTCCGGGGTAAAACAGGCCGGCAACAGCAGCAGGTCGGACAGACATAGTCACCTCCATCCCTGTGATTATATACCTTCAGACCTTAATCGTCACTATGCCTGCCATCGTGATTATTATCCTGATCTGCCAGATGATTACGCACATGCCGGTGCCCGTAACGAAAATACACCCAGCCACCGATCGATAATGCGGCCAGCCCCGCGACAACCAGACCAATCACGCCGAAGCGATGCAGAATTGCCACGCCGGCTATGCCGAGCAGATGACCGACCGTATAGATAATCAGCGCCCAGATCAGACAATTGACCACCTGTAACAATGCAAAACGGGCAAACCCGATGCTGGAACAACCGAACAGAATAGCCGCCACCAGCCGTGTGCCATAGAGATACTGGAATATGAAAATCGACCAGTGAGCATAATGATCCAGTATCATATTAGCTTTGGGGTAATGACGTTTGAGAAATGGCACCGCCTCAATGAGTGCGATCCCCTTCCAGCGACCAATGGCAAAAAACACAATGTGTCCGATATAAGCGCCGCAGGCAGCTACCACAATCACCTTCCACGGCGTTAGCAATCCAGCCGCAGCCAAAGCCGCTGCCGCAATGAATACGCTCTCCCCTTCAATAAAGGTCCAGATAAATACAGCCCAGTAACCGTACTGCTCAACGAATTGCTGGGCCCATTCCATTTAGCGATGGGATGCCATTACAAACGAACCGGAATACCGCGAGCAGCCAGATAAGACTTGGCTTCGTGAATGGTAAAGGTGCCGAAATGGAAAATCGAGGCGGCCAGCACGGCATCTGCTTTCCCATCTTTCAAACCCGCCGCCAGATGTTCCAGTGTACCGACACCGCCGGATGCCACGACATTGGCAGTCACCGCATCGGATACGGCACGTGTAAGCGGAATGTCATAACCGTTTTTGGTGCCGTCCGCATCCATACTGGTCAAAAGAATCTCGCCGGCCCCATAATCGGACATGCGTTTGGCCCATTCCACGGCGTTGATACCGGTGGGCTTTCTGCCGCCGTGGGTGAAACATTCCCAGTGCTCATCCTGATCACTCCCGACACGCTTGGCATCAACAGCCACCACAATGGTTGAAGAACCGAATCGCTCGGCTGCATCCCTGACCAGTTCCGGCGTGAAAATCGCGGCAGTGTTGATTGATATCTTGTCCGCACCGGCATGCAGAAGATTCTCTATATCCCCCAGCGCCTTGACACCACCACCTACAGTCAGCGGCATAAACACATGTTCTGCCACTTCGGTAACCATATGATAGAGCGTATCACGGCTCTCGTGACTGGCACGTATATCGAGAAAAGTCAGTTCATCCGCACCCTGTTCGTCATACTTGATAGCCGCCTCAACCGGATCGCCGGCATCAATAATGTCGACGAACTGCACACCTTTGACGACACGCCCGTGCGCTACATCCAGACAGGGAATAATCCGCTTACTCAGCATATTTTTTTCATCGCAAAGGATGCAAAATTTGACCCGGAAACCATGTTCGACCTGCTATACCGGGAACCTTGCATGTATTGGATACATATAAATAAATCCTGTTTTTCCTTTGCGCACCTTTGCGCCCTTTGCTGTAAACAGTTTTTCATTTCAGAACACTCATGGCCGCAGCAAAATCAAGCGAACCCTCATAAATGGCACGGCCAGTGATGGCACCGCAGATGCCGTCATTGGCATGCGTGGCACAGGCTTTAACGTCTGCCATGCATGCGACACCGCCCGATACAATGACCGGGATAGAAACCGCACGGGCCAAGTTCACCGTCTCCCCGATATTGGGGCCGGTGAGCATGCCATCACGCGAAATATCGGTATAGATAATGGCCGCCACCCCGGCATCCTCAAATTTTCTGGCCAGATCAACCGCCGTAACATCGGTGACATCATCCCAGCCATGCACTGCTACCATGCCCTCCTTGGCATCAATACCGACACATATTTGTCCGGGAAATACTGCACATGCCTCTTGTACCAGAGCCGGATTGGAAATAGCTATGGAGCCAAGAATCACCCGCTGGACACCAAGATTCAGCGTCCCTTCAATCATGTTCAGATCACGCAAACCACCACCGAGCTGTACGGGAATGCTCATCTCCGTACAAATAGCACGAATGGCTTCGCGGTTGGCCGGCTTACCTGCAAAAGCACCATCCAGATCGACCACATGCAAGCGTGTTGCTCCGAGCGACTGCCAATGCGCCGCCATGGCTGCCGGGTTATCGCCATAATCGGTTGCATCATCCATGCGCCCCTGTTTCAGACGTACGCAATGGCCTCCTTTCAGATCAATCGCAGGAATCAGTTCAAACGTATTTACGGATGCCATTGCAGAAATGCCTCCAGGAGCGCCAGTCCGGCACGCTGTGATTTTTCGGGATGGAACTGTACCGCCACCATATTATCGCGTCCGATGGCAGCGGCAAACGGGTAATTGCCATAGGAGCAGGCTCCCAGCAAATGATCGGGATGTTGCGGCATGCAACAATAGGAATGCACATAATAGACCTGATTACCGGCCAGCGGAGCCAGTACCGGATGCGTATCTTTTGCGGATGACAGCGTGACGTCGTTCCAGCCCATGTGTGGAATCTTGAAGCCGCGTTCCGGATGCTGTTCGGGAAAGGGTTTGACTGCACCGGGAATCAGACCAAGCCCGCGATATGATCCGAATTCGAAGGACACATCCATCAGCACCTGCATGCCCAGACAAATACCGAGAAATGGCGTGCCCGAATCAACCGACTCTTTCAGTGCTGTATCCATACCGGTTGCCTGCAGCGCACCGATGCAATCCCTGAACGCACCCACGCCGGGCAACACGATACGGTCGTAATCCTTCAGCCTGTCGGCATCACTGACCAGTTCCACCCGGCCACCGGCCTTTTCCAGTGCCTTGGCCACCGAATGCAGATTTCCCATGCCATAGTTGATTAGTCCGATCATGAGCAAATCCTCACCACAAAATCACAGAGACACAAAGAAAATCTGTTCACTGCCTGTGTAGTTACAGCGCTCCTTTGGTTGACGGAATACCGCTCTGACGGGGATCAGATGCAGCGGCCATTCGCAGGGCTCGACCAAAAGCCTTAAATACCGTTTCGATGATATGGTGATTATTACCGCCGCGCAGCGCATCAATATGCAGGGTAATATGGCCATGATTACTTACGGCCTGAAAAAATTCCTTGAACAGGTCGATATCAAAACCACCGACGGTCTCCTTGGGAAAATCGATATGATACTCCAGACCGGGCCGGCCCGAGAAATCAAGCACAACACGCGATAATGCTTCATCCAGCGGCACATAGGCATGGCCGTAACGTACAATACCGGCCTTGTCGCCAATGGCTTCGCATAAAGCCTCACCCAGACAGATACCGACATCTTCAACCGTGTGGTGGTCATCAATCTCACGATCGCCCGTCGCATCCACGCTCAGATCAACGAGCCCGTGCCGCGCAATCTGCTCCAGCATATGATCCAGAAACGGGATCGATGAATTCAGCTTCGCCCGGCCACTACCGTCCAGATCAAGGCTTAACCTGATTGATGTCTCCTTGGTTGTGCGCTCAATTGATGCTGCTCGATGTGTATCAGGACTCATATCAGAATCTCCTTCAGTGCTGTCAACACTGCGTCATTTTCCATTGTTGTACCAATCGTGATGCGCAGACACTGAGCCAGTGAGCCGTGTGCCCCGTTCATATTCTTGACCAGAATGCCGCGCTGTTTTAATTGATCGAAAGTACTGTCTGCATCACTTACGCGCACCAGAACGAAATTTGTCTGTGACGAAAATATTTCAATGTTATCCATGCCACGCAACAATACCGTCACTCGTTCGCGCTCGGCCCTGATGACAGATGCCTGCTGTTCGAACACATCAAAATGCTTCAGCAGGAACCGTGCCGAGGCCTGGGTCAGCGCATTTATATTATAGGGCATACGAACCTTGTTCAGATGCTCAATTTGCTCCGTTTTACCGATCAGATAGCCCAGCCGCAAACCGGCCCAGCCCAGTTTGGAAAAGGTACGCAATACCATCACATTGGAAGCAATCAAATGCGTGTGGGTTCGCTCGGAGAAAGGCCCGTAGGCCTCATCAATGACCAGCAGACCGTTAAAACCTTCAGCGATTTTCCGAACCGTTTCTTCCGGCCATAAATTACCGGTCGGATTATTCGGGCAGGCCAGAAAAGCGACTTCTGCCTTTTCACGGGCACAAGCCCGCAAAAAATGATCCGCATCCAGACTGAAATCATCGGCCAGCGGAACCGACGCCACCGGTCGTTTCAGCCAGTGTGAAATCAAATCATACATGACAAAAGTCGGGGCAGGCACAACACATGTTCCGGCACTCACGGCCATAAGAATCATCTGGATAATTTCATCCGAACCATTACCCAACAGAATCTGATCAGCATCGACACCGGCACGGGCGGCAATCTGACCACGTAATTCTGCCATATCGGCATCCGGATAGCGGTTGATATCTACACCGGCCAGACATTGGCACCACTGTTCCTGCAATGTATCCGGTAACGTAAACGGATTCTCCATCGCATCGAGCTTGATCATGCCGGAACTGTCCGGCACGTGGTACGCCGATAATGCCTTGATCTCGCTGCGGATCATGATTTATCTTTCAAGCGGAGTTCCAGCGTCAGGGCATGGGCCTGTAGTCCTTCACGATGGGCCAGATGCGCTGCAGCAGGGCCGATTTTCTCGACAGCCGCACGCGTGGCCCGAATCATACTGCTGCGTTTCTGGAAATCGTATACGCCCAGCGGACTGGAAAAACGCGCCGTGCGGTTGGTCGGCAAAACATGATTCGGCCCGGCGATATAATCACCCAGCGCCTCGGGTACAAAATGGCCGATAAAAATAGCTCCGGCATGTTTAATGGCTGGCAACATGGCATCCGGATTTTCCAGTGCCAGTTCCAGATGCTCGGGAGCAATGATATTCACCACCCCGGCAGCCTCATTCCAATCGGTTACATGAATCAGTGCACCATGTGTTTCAACCGATGCGCGCGCAATGGCAGCACGCGGCAACACCGCCAGATGTGCCTCAATCGAAGCGTCCACCTGATCCAGTAAATGTTTGTCAGTGGAGATCAGAATACTTTGCGCAGCTTCATCATGCTCGGCCTGGGACAGAAAATCGGCTGCAATCCAGCTCGGATTTCCACCATCAGCCACCACGACAATTTCGGACGGCCCGGCAATCATATCAATGCCACAGGTACCGAATACCTGCCGCTTGGCCGCAGCCACAAATTTGTTGCCCGGCCCGACGACTTTATCCACCGCCGGAATCGTTTCGGTACCGTAAGCCAGTGCCGCCACTGCCTGCGCCCCACCCACAGCAAATCCGCGCTGCACACCGGATACGTGGGCAGCAGCCAGCACCAGCTCGTTCATTTCACCACCCGGCGCCGGCACCACCATGGCAATCTCTTTCACACCGGCCACCTGCGCCGGCACCGCATTCATCAATACGGAAGACGGATACGCAGCCTTGCCGCCGGGCACATACAGGCCAACCCGGTCCAGCGCTGTAATGCGCTGCCCGAGGGTCATGCCGATGTCATCGGTATATTCCCAGTTTTCCTGTTTCTGATGCTCGTGGTAAGCACGAATGCGATCAGTGGCCAGTTGCAGTGCCTGACGATCCGCATCGGACACATGATTCCACGCTGCCAGCATGCGCTCGCTGCTGATTTCGATGCTCTCACCGTTGCAGACCCATCCGTCAAAACGTTCGGTATAATCGCACAGCGCCGCATTACCGCGTTGTTTCACATCAGAGAGTATGCCGGCCACCAGGCTCTGCACATCATCGCCGGTATCGGCCTCGCGTGACAGCAGTGCATCGAGTTTATCGAAAAAACCATCCTGCTGCGAATCCAGTCGAAGTATTTTGCTCATGTTTCACCCTATTCTATTATAATCCCTCAACGCAGAGGACGCAGAGTACACAGAGGAAAAATAACCATCATATTTACGGTTATTTGTCTTTGATTTTCCTCTGTGTACTCTGCGTCCTCCGCGGTGAAATGATTTTGTTTTTTTATTATTACAAACTGCTCTGTTCCACTGCCTGACGCAGACGTCCAATGATCGGCTGAATCTGCTGTCTGCGCGTGGCGAAACTGGCCGGATTGGCAATCAGGCGACTGGAAATATCGAACAGCGTTGTCTCTTCAATCAAACCGTTGGCTTTCAATGTGCCGCCAGTTTCAACCAGATCGACAATACGCTCGGCCATGCCCACCAGCGGTGCCAGTTCCATCGAACCATACAGATGAATAATCTCGGCCTGCACACCCCGGGACAGAAAGTATTCGGTAGCCAGATGATCGTACTTGGTGGCCACACGGATTCGACTGCCGCGCTCGGGAGGGCCGGCATTGACCAGCGCTTCCGGCCCGCACACACATAACCGGCAACGACCGATATTCAGGTTCAGCGGCTCATACACCCGGGGTCGATACTCCAGCAGTGAATCGCGTCCTGCGATACCGAGGTCGGCAGCACCCTGCTCGACATAGGTGCAGACATCGGCAGCCCGGATAATCAGGAACCGTATCTCCTGCCCGTCCGCATCACCGCTGACCATCAGCTTGCGTGTTTTCTGTACATCTTCAGCCGGATTCAATCCGGCAGCAGCCAGCAATGGCAGTGTCTGGCTCAGAATTCGCCCTTTGGACAGGGCAATCGTTAATGGCTTTGCTTCACGCCCGCGATCAAGCATTCAGATAGCTCCCTTCATCCAGCTTTCACTGGCACTGTGTCGTTCAATACGGGCACCAAGCTTACCCAGTTTTTCTTCAATACGCTCATAACCGCGATCAATGTGGTACACGCGCGATACCATCGTTTCACCTTCCGCCGCCAAGCCTGCCAGTACCAGCGAAGCCGATGCACGTAAATCAGTCGCCATCACCGGCGCACCGGAAATGCTTGCACAGCCATGCACCACCGCCGTATTGCCATCCAGACTAATGTCCGCGCCCATGCGGGCCAGTTCCTGCACATGCATGAAGCGATTTTCAAAAATAGTTTCCCGAACCACACTGGTGCCATCGGCTAGTGTCATCATGGCCATAAACTGGGCCTGCAGATCAGTCGGGAATCCCGGATGCGGCAGCGTATGAATATCCACGGCCTTCAAACGTCCCTGCGCCTTGCAACGCACAAAATCTGTTCCGCATTCAACCAGTGCGCCCGTATCTTTCACGCTGGCCAGAAATGCTTCGAGTGTACGCGGATCAACATCCGTCACGGTCACGTCGCCACCGGTAATCAGACCCGCAGCCAGATAGGTGGCTGTTTCAATCCGGTCGGCAATCGTCGTCATCTCACCGGCTTCCAGTCGTGCCACGCCCTGAATCACAATGCGATTCGTGCCATCGCCTTCAATATCGGCACCAAGGCCACGAAGCGACTCAGCCAGATTCACAATCTCGGGTTCTCTGGCTGCGTTCTCCAGAATGGTAGTGCCCCGAGCCAGCACGGCAGCCATCATCAAATTCTCTGTACCGGTTACCGTGACCTGCTCAAATACGATAACGGCCCCCGTCAATCCTTTGGCCGCCCGGGCTACAATATCACCCTTCTCCACCTCAATGCTTGCACCCATCGCTTCCAGACCTTTCAGGTGCATATCAATCGGCCGGGCGCCGATAGCACAACCGCCGGGTAAACTGACTCTGGCCTGCCCGAAACGGGCCAGCAATGGCCCCAGCACCAACGAGGAGGCCCGCATTGTTTTCACCAGTTCATACGGTGCCTCGGATTTGTTGGCCGGACGCGTATCCACATGCAAACAGTGCTGATCGTCATATTCAACATCCGCGCCCTGCCATGCCAGCAGGGTCATCATTGTTGAAATATCGCGTAAATGCGGGATACGACGGTAGATCACAGGACCATCAACCAGGATAGCCGCTGCAAGCAACGGTAACGCTGCATTCTTCGCACCGCTGGCTTCAATGGTGCCGGATAGCGGTACACCGCCCTGAATGATAATTTTATCCATAGTTTACCTGCCGCATTTATTGCCAAAGAAAGGCCGCGAACGCTAACGGTTGAAAGCTGGCCGAACAATGCCTGTAAATTGCTAATCAAGACTATGTCTGACTGCACTTGATGGTTATGCTTTCGAACCATGTCCGTCTATACCGAACTTACACATGCTGATATCAGTGCCATTCTTTCTGATTACAACCTTGGCAACCTCTCTGCTTTTGAAGGCATTGCCGCCGGCATTGAAAACAGCAACTTTTTTATTACCACACAGGGTAAAAATACCGAACGCTATGTGCTGACGATTTTTGAGCGCATGGATGCATCAGAGTTGCCGTATTTCATGCATCTGATGAAATATCTGGCCGCAAATGGACTGTCCTGCCCCGATGTCATGCAGCGCCAGGACGATTCGTTGCTGTTTGAAATTCAGGGTAAACAGGGTTGTATTGTCTCATGCCTGTCCGGAAAAACACTGGATGAACTCAATGAAGTCCAGCTCACCGGTTCCGGCCAGGCTCTGGCTCAACTGCATCTGGCCGGAGCCGATTTCAAAAAACGCCGGAGCAATCCGACCGGAAGTACCTGGCTGGCAGAGAAAGTTGATGCAGTACTTGAACAGACTGCTGCTGTGTACGGGCAAGATGCAGCCGGACTGTTGTCTGATGAACTGGATTTCCAGCGTTCCTGTGTCTGGGATTCATTACCATCCGGTGTTATTCACGGCGATCTGTTCGTTGATAATATTCTATTCGAGGGCGAGCAGGTGTCCGGCATTATTGATTTCTACTATGCCCACGATGCTCCCTATGCCATGGATATTGCCATCTCGATCAATGCACAGGCAGTACTGCTGACAGATCACGATCAATCCCGAATCAGGGCCTTTCTAAACGGTTATGAATCGGTGCGCCCGCTGGAGGAGGAGGAGCACACAGCATTGCCGTTGCTGCTCAGGCTGGCAGCACTGCGTTTCTGGGTATCCCGTTTGTACGATGCTCTTTTCCCGCGTGGCGGAGCCATGACGCAAACCAAGAATCCGGAAGAATATCACAAAAAA